>JBOGSL010000024.1:0-1640 GCA_050695395.1 Chloroflexota bacterium
TGCCCGCGTCCGCGCCGTGCGATCGCGGTATGGAAGCGTCGCTTGAGATCGTCCGCCGTCGCCGTGCCGAAGGCGCGATCCATGATGACAAGGGCAAGGTATCGCCGGAAACGCTGCAAGAGATTGCCGGCGCCGGTTACTGGGGTATGCTCATCGATCCGCGCTACGGCGGTCAGGGCGCGCCGTTCGCGCGGTTCAGTAATTTTCTGACGCGCATGGCCATTCGCTCGGACAATACGGTGCGCGTGACCATACCCGCCTGGTCGCCCTACGCCGCTGGCGTGAAGTTCGCGCAGTCCAAAACGGATTGGATAGCCCAACACAAAGGGCACGAGGCTGCCCCATTGGCACATGAGCAACCCATTGGCAAAGCTCATCGGCTCAAGCTTATTCCATCGGTAAAAGTTGAAAAACCAGCTAGTCGGGTTCGGGGGACGGAGATAATCGTGCGCTATCCAGCAAAACTTGGCCCTGAGCATGCGTCAGTCCAAAAAGTGATTCACAGCGCCAGTATTCGGGCCCTCCGGGCTGAGGCTGAGCAACTCTTGCCACAGCGGTTGAAGACTCTGGCCGAGCAGCACGACTTTACATACAACACGGTGACGGTGAAAAACCTCAAGACCCGCTGGGGCAGCTGCGACCAGGACAGAAACATCACACTGAATCTCTACCTGATGCAGCTCCCGTGGCACCTGATTGACTACGTATTACTCCATGAGCTTACGCACACCAAGGTTATGCGGCATGGTCCGCCTTTTTGGGCGGCTATGGAGCAGGTTGAGCCTAGGACACAAGTCCTACGCCGTGAGATACGGGCCTACAAGACGACCCTCAGCTAATTTTTAGCGACGCAAACGTAAGCGGTATGGCATAATACTCAGCATGGATCCGCAAAAACTTCTGTTTATAGACAAACGGGTCATTTCTACTATCCGTGGCGTGGGTTTGCTGATATCCCTGGTCCTCGCACTGGTGTGTGGGTTTGTGTTTTCGGGCGTGCTCAAAATAGCCGATGCCTACCAAAATGCTTGCATACCGCTGGCAGTTGCACTTGTAGCGCTTGGCATTGTGCAGGCCGTCTGGAATCCGTATACCAAGGCTAAGGTGGCCTTTTATGTCGATGCCTACCTAGTGCTGGGTGCATTGCTGAGTGTATTTGTGACCGGGTTCTCGACCCTCATTTTCCAGGGGTGGACCATCCTGATTACCGTCATGGTCATCTACTTCAGTTGGCTGCGTGCTACGGTCGGGTATCTGGTGATGTTCGGCAGCCTTCTTATGTGGCTGCAACTTCACCTTAGCCACCACAAGCGTGGTGAAATCTTCCTGCTTTATTTCTCGGCTTTCGCCGTCGGTGGGCTGGTGCTCTTGGTAGCAAATATCTGGCGTCTGACGAATAACTCTGTGCACAAGATGGAGAAAATGCACGACAAACAGGACTACGAACACAGTCAGCTCACGAGTCTCATCAACTCCATGGCCGACGGTGTCATTGCGGTTGATAGCAATGCCAAGGTTGTGCTGTATAACGCCGCCGCCCTCAATGTTCTGGACTTGAACAGCTCTATGCAGGGCCAATCTATCAAAAAGTTTGCGAACATCGTTGATAAAGATCAGCAGCCGGTCGATATCGTGAAATT
>JBOGSL010000025.1:0-1514 GCA_050695395.1 Chloroflexota bacterium
AGCGAATACCGTGCCATCCCAAAAAACAGCCGGAAATTCAATGGGATGAATGGCAGGCCCTCGGCTCCGGGCTCCGGCTGTCAGCGCTTTCTGACACTGGAGTCAGGACCGGAGGAGTTGCCGGGTCCTTCGCGAGCAACATCAATGTCAGCGCGATTGCAATCAATGCCCGCGGGAGTAATATGGCAGGCAGAACTCGAATGACTCTGTCTCGCGAGTCCGACGGCGCTCGCTCCCATCAACAGGGCGGCGCCGGCCCTCTCGCCGGGGTGGTCAGAAAAAAGGTCTCATCAGGATTCCGCGTTGGTCGGCTACGCAACCTGCGCTGTCGTCTATCTCCTGCTGCTCGCGCTCGCGGCGACTCGATGGCAAAAACGCATCGAGGGATCGGGGCTGCTGGTGGCCATGGCGGCGCAGTGCCTCTGGTCCGGCCTTCTCGCCCTGCGCGCATCCGGTACCGCCGTCCCGCTCGATGCGGTGGTCGGCTCGGAGTATCTGCGAACCATTGCCTGGGCAGTCGTGCTCGGCCGTTGCCTGTGGATGCAGGCGAACCCACGACGGGTGCGGACCTGGACCTGGGTTTTCACGGGGCTCATCGTGGGGCTGGCGGGGCTGATGCTTGCCTTCCAGGTGACTCTGCCGCACGTGTTCGTGAGGGACGAGAGCCACTACTGGCGTTGGGGCGCATTCTCGATGTCCGTGGGCGGGCTCGTACTCATCGAGCAGGTCGCCCGGAACACGCGCGCGGCTGAGGGGTGGCGCCTCAAATACGTGTGGCTCGCGATCGCGGGCATATTCGCGTGGGATGCCTACGTCTATTCCGAGGCCCTGATGCACGGAGAGCTTCTTGCGCCTATCCGGGATGCTCGGGGCTACATCGACACGCTGCTCGGCGTCGTGCTCGCCATGGGCTGCCGGCGGAACACCTCGTGGCGGTCGGCGGCCTTCCTCTCGCCCCGGCTCGTTTTCTTCTACACCGCCCTCGTGGCCGTGGGCCTCGGCCTGCTCGCGATGGCGGCTGCCAGCGATTGGTTCCGGGCTCTCGGCAACGCCTGGGGGTACGAGGACCAGATTCTTTTTCTCTCGGGCGCCGTGCTCACTCTTGCGGTTGCCGCGCTCTCACGGAAGCTGCGTGCGCATCTGCGGGTCGCGATCGCCAAGCACGTTTTCCCGTACCGGTACGACTACCGCAGGGTCTGGCAGGCGCTCACCCTGGCGCTCTCGGAGGGTGAGCGGAGCACCAAGTATGAGCGGGCGGGAACCGTCGTCGCGAACGCCCTCGATTGCACGAGCGCCGGACTGTGGCTCTGCGATCCGCGAAGCCGCCTCGTGCCGGCGAGCGGTGATCTCGCGCCACGGGAGGAGCCCTCCCGGCGGGCCGATACGGAATTCTTCACCTTCCTGCGCCGCCGGGAATGGATTTACGATCTCGCGGCCTATCGCCTCGGGCGCCGGCCGCGGGTGCACCCGCCCGTCCCCGCCCCGCCAGCCTGGCTGCTCGAGCGTGCTCACGG
>JBOGSL010000026.1:0-2757 GCA_050695395.1 Chloroflexota bacterium
ACTCGGCCAGGGGGTTGGTCTGATCCATGAACTGGCTGAGCTGGCTGCCGCCGCAGATCTCCTTCACCGCGGCGACCACCGGGCGGATATTGATCAGGGCGCTGGGCGTGGTGTTGGTGGCATCCTGAATCGTCATGCGCTCCTTGACCACGCGCTCCATGCGGAGCAGCCCGATGCGGAATTGATTCTGAAGGAGCTCGCCCACCGCCCGTACCCGGCGATTGCCGAGGTGGTCGATGTCGTCGCGCTTGCCGTGGCCATTGTTGGCGCGAATCATCTCCTTGACGATGAAGCCCAGGTCCTCCTTCGTCAGGATGGTCGGCCCCTTGTCGCCCGGAATGCCCAGCCGCTTGTTGAGCTTGTAGCGTCCCACGCGATTCAGATCGTATCGACGCGGCTGGAAGAACAGCGAGTTGATCAAGCCGCGGGCGTTATCGAGAGTAGGCGGGTCTCCCGGGCGAAGACGCTTATACATCTCGACCAGACCTTCGGCCTGGGAGTGCGTGGGGTCTCGCTCGATAGTGGCGTCCAGGTATCGATGGTGAGGATCGGTATCAACATCCGACAGAAGTTCCTGCAGTTCCTCATCAGTGCCGTAGCCCACCGCCCGAAGCAACGTGGTGACCGGAATCTTGCGCTTGCGATCAACCTTGACCGTAAGCACGTCGCCCTTGCCGGTCTCGAACTCTAGCCAGGCGCCTCGATTAGGAATGAGCTTGGCGCCCCAGAGCTCGCGACCCGAGGCCGGGTCCTCTTCCGGTGCAAAGTACGCGCCGGGGGAGCGAACGAGCTGACTAACCACCACTCGCTCGGCACCGTTGATGACAAATGTACCTTGCTCGGTCATCAGCGGGAAGTCGCCCATGAAGACTTCCTGCTCGGTAATTTCTCCGAGCGGCTCTCCGTCGGCGGTTACCTTCTTCACGAGGCGAGCCTTGACGGTAAGTGGGGCGGAGTAGGTCATGTCGCGCAGGCGGCACTCGGCCTCCGTGTACTTAGGACGGCCAAACGGATCCTGCGGCACGATAAACTCGAGGGACATCTTGCCGGCGAAGTCGGTGATAGGCGATATTTCTTGGAACAGCTCGCGGATGCCTTCGACCTGGAACCAGTTAAAAGAATCGAGCTGAACCTGTATAAGGTTCGGGAGTGGGAGAATCTCGGTGAACCGAGCAAATGAGACACGGCGATCGCTGGACAGCTCTACTGCCATTTAGACTCCTTCGTCTATGAATGCCGGAACGTGGACAAAACAGATAGCAGCACTTGCCAAGGGCAAGTGCTTATGGGAAGACGCGAATCTCAAGAATGACGGCCCGCCGCTCGCGCCACAAACATCCGTTGTCGGGAGGATCGCACCGTTACCCGACCCTCCGGCTAGTCGCTGAGAGAAACACTCGACCTTATGGTAACTGATCGGTCCCTCGAGGTCCAAAAGATTGGCTTCGTCGGGCGACTCCGAGACGGCGCAGCGCGGCGCAAAAGCTGGCTCTGCATCGGCCTCGATCCCGATCCCTCGAAGATGCCTCAGACGGTGCCTCACTCCGCCGCCGGGGTCGTGGACTTTTGTCGCGAGATTATCGCCGCCACCTCGCCCCGTGCCGCGGCGTTTAAGCTGAACCTGGCATTTTTTGAAGCGATGGGCATCCCGGGATGGCGCGCCCTCGAGCAAGTCAGAGAGTCGGTCCCGGCCGGCACGCCGGTTATTGCCGACGCCAAGATCGGCGATATTGGCAATAGCTCCGAGGCTTACGCCAAGGCCATCTTCGATGTCCTGGGATTTGACGCCGTCACCCTGAATCCGTACGTCGGGCTGGAGGCTCTCGAGCCCTTCACCGATCGCTCGGGCAAAGGGGTGTTCGTGCTGTGCAAGACCTCCAATCCCAGCGCCCGCTCGCTCCAAGACCTGCCTGTGCTCGGCGAGCCTATGTATATAAAGGTGGCTCGGATGGCGCTGGAAGCGGAGACAGCGGCCGATGTCGGTCTCGTGGTGGGCGGGACCCAGCCTGAATCCCTGCGAGCGGTTCGCGCGCTCTCCGAGGATGTCGTGCTCCTTATACCGGGCGTGGGAGCACAGGGAGCGAAGGCGCAGGACGCAGTTGGATTGGGCGCAAATCGACTTGGCCAAAACGCGCTGATCTCCGTCTCCCGGCATATCCTGTATGCCTCGGCGGGGATCGATTTCGCCGAAGCGGCGGCCCGGTCGGCGGCGGCGTTGGCCGCGGAGACATGGCTTGAATCCGACGTCCGCGCCGTTTGACTTTCGCCTTGGCGATCGTCTCCGCTTGCGCAAGAAACATCCATGCGGCGGCTTCGAGTGGGACGTGGTCCGGCTCGGCGCCGACATCGGACTGCGATGCACCACGTGCGGCCACCGCGTGCTCCTGGACAGGGCAAAGCTCGAGCGGCGGACCAAGACGGTGCTGTCGAGGGGACCCGAGATCACGTAGGGGCCGGCCCCGTATCGCGAGCAGGGTCGGAGACTTCCCAGAGTTGCCGGGCCCCAAGCACATCAAACCTCCCCAGGGTGCCCTCGCTATCGATATCGAACGTCATATCCGCATCGATGTCGACGGTCCAAGCCCAGTCCTGAGGCACCTTGCTCTCGACCAGGAGGACCATCCACTCGTCAACGTAGGTGGGATACAGGCGCCCCAGCGGCGTGGGTACGATGCGCGTCACTGCGATCTCGTCCCTCGCCCCCGTCAAATCGTCGTCTCCCAACGCTTTGGTCGATTGCCCTCCATGACGTTCAGC
>JBOGSL010000027.1:0-4803 GCA_050695395.1 Chloroflexota bacterium
CGCTCCAGGACGTACTCCAGCTCAAAATTCCTGTCGAAGTAGTCCTCGAGAACCTTCTTGTTCGAGCAGGTGACAAGGATCACCTCGCGCATGCCCGACCTGACCGCTTCCTCTACCACGTACTGGATCACCGGCTTATCAACGATCGGCAGCATTTCTTTGGGTACCGTCTTGGTCACCGGCAGAAATCTCGTGCCGAAGCCGGCGGCCGGTATCACTACCTTGCGGATTGCCAACTTCTCCCTCGCGCCGGCGATCGTGCTCTTCCCATTAATCGAGAGAGGCGATGAGCCAAATCGTGATACTGATCGCTGGGACGGCCGTCAAGCTCGGCAAGCATCATGGCCTGCTGCACGAGCTCCATCGACTGTCCATAGTCACGCTCCACGTGCTCGAAGTATTTCGCCAGTTCGATTAGCGCGAACGAGGTCAACGGCCCCCCACCATCCACGATCAGCTCCCAGGCATGGCAGGCTTCTGCCCAGCGTCTGGAGCGCCGGTGGACCGAAGCGAGCCTTGCGAGACAATCGGCTCGATCTTCGGCCGACAGTCCTAATCGCAGCGCTTCCTCGAAGCATAGGGCCGCTCGCTCGTCTTCCTGCCGCTCGAGCTGCCGTCCCAGTGCGAAGAAGTCTATTGCTTCCCGAACTTGACCTCCGAGCGGATCGCTCAGGATGCCCGACATGTGCATAGCGAGAGTGACCATCGACAGCACGTCGTGCAGATTGTGATAGAAGACACCTTCCAGCGGGTCGGCGTAGCCTGTGCGCTGGTACTGGAAGTAGAGAGCCGGAATCTGCCAGCCGGGCACATCAGCGCGCGTGCGCCGCAGTCCCAAAATGTGATGTTCGAGCGAACCAAGCGAGCAGCTATCTAGCCGCCGTCGCCACAAGCGTCGAGCGGGATGGAGGAGATCGAGGTGCAAAGGACGCTCCATGGGGAGCGGCAAGCGCCAGTAGGCATATCGGTTTTCCAGCATCGGCCAGTCAAAGGACTTGCCGTTGAACGTGATCAGCGCCTGGAAGGGCTCTAGAAGCGCGCCGAGCGAGACAAGCACGGCCGGCTCGTCTCGGGGCGTGTCCAGGAAGTACTGCCGGGCCACCAACCTTGACCCGTCCAGCCAGGCCAGACCGATGAGAAAGACGCAGGTGCCGGCGCCCAAATTGAGGCCGGTGGTTTCTGTGTCGAGGAAAACGCTCGTGTGTGGGTCGAGATAGGCGATCTCTGGGTCGCGAACCACTGGGGCGAGGGGCTCGCCCGAGAACTGAGCGAACGAAGCCAGCGCCCGCTCGCCATGGAACTCATTCGGAGCGTATTCCATCTGTATATAGAAGGAAGACGCTCCGATGTGCTCCAGGCGGCCGGCAAGCCGCACGTCCCAGCCGGGTCCGCTCCCCGCGTCTCCAGCCGGCGCCTGTAATTCCGGAACCGCGATGATTCCCTGCGCGCGCAGGGCCGCCAGTCTCTGAGCGACCGTCACCTTGGCGCTCCTGCCGGCACGGCCATGTCTTCCAGGAGAATGCCGGCGAGCCACAGGGCGTATCGCTTTCTGTTCACTCCCATGTCGTGCGGGACGCCCACGCACGACGGACATCCATCTTCACAGCCACAGCCGGTAATCAACTGAATGGATCTGATCAGCAGCTCACGATGGAGAGCGAACAGCCTCTGGCTCAGGCCAATTCCGCCGGGAACTCGGTCGCACAGAAAGATGGTCGGTGCGTCCGTCGCAGGCGCCTTGATTTCCGGCCACACGGCGAGATCCTGCGGATCGCACATGAGGTACAGCGGAGCCACCTGGCCGAGAACGTGTGCCAGCCCCACGAGGCCAAGCTCGATATCTGCCCGCGGAGCGCTACGATCTCGCATCCACAGCCAGTAGCCGCTGGTGTGATACGGCTCCTCCGGGAGGTGAATCTTACCCCATCCAATGTTTTCGTGGGTGTTGAGCTTGATCTTCTTGAAGATGGTCGGTAGGAAGGTCATCTCGATCTCGCCGTGTGCCCAGGAGTCTTCTGACTCGAACACTTCGAGCACCTGCGCCTTGAAGGCCTGCTCGGCATCCGTGTAGTAGTCAACATCGACGGCGCGGATGAACGCCTTCTTCTCGTCCAGATCCAGGCGCTCTACCTGATACTGCTGTCCTTCATGTATGTAGATCGCCTCCTCGTGCACGATCACCGGTGCCGAGATGCGATCCACCTCTCCCACAACCCGCGCCGGTGGCCCTTGGTCGATGATGACCACATTATCTGCAGCCACCGATCGCAAGCTGATCTCCTGAGCGGGGAACGAGTCGGACATCCAGTGATAAGCACCGTCGACTTGGTGGAGAATCTGCGTGTCTTCGAGAAAGCTCAGAATCTCGCCCGTGGCTTCTGACGCAAAAGTCTCACCGGGCTGAAACGGCAGCTCAAAGGCGGCACATTTGATGTGCCCGACTGAGATGATCAGATTATTGGGATCAACCAGCCCCGCCTCCGGCGAGCTTTCAAACAGATATTCCGGGTTTTGCGTTAAGAACTGATCCAGGGGATTGCTGGACGCCACCAGCACGGCCAGCGACGACGAGTTACGACGGCCGGCGCGGCCCATCTGCTGCCAGGCGCTGGCGATCGTGCCGGGGAATCCGGCCAGTACAGCCGCATCCAACTGCCCGATATCGATGCCCAACTCCAGCGCGTTCGTCGCCACGACCCCACGCACCGTTCCCTGCCGTAAGCCGCGCTCGATCTCCCGCCGCTCGAGTGGTAAATAACCGCCCCGGTAGCCCCGGATACTCTCTCGCTTCCCACGGCCGCTCGCCTGACGGAGATAGCCGAGGAGCAACTCGACAGAAGTCCGGCTGCGTGCGAACACGATAGTCTGGACCTGTTGATCGATCAGCAAGCTAGCGAGCCGCACCGCGGCCCGACGAGAGCTGGCGCGCAGGCCAAGTTGTTTGTTCACCACCGGCGGGTTGTACACGATGATATGTTTCTCGCCGGATGGCGAGCCATTACGGTCGATGACCTTCACCGGCTCGCCGACGATGCGTTCGGCGAGCTCTCCTGGATTCGCAATCGTTGCCGAGCAGCAGATGAAGAGCGGATCCGAGCCATAGAAGGCACAAATGCGCTTCAGCCGCCGAATTACGTTGGCGACATGGCTCCCGAAGATGCCACGGTACACATGGAGCTCGTCGATAACGACGTAGCGTAAGTTCTCGAAGAGCCGCACCCACCGAGTGTGATGTGGCAGAACGCCGGTGTGCAGCATGTCCGGGTTGGTAACCACGATATGACCGGCGGTGCGGATAGCTCGACGAGCGGTGGGCGGCGTATCGCCGTCGTACGTGAACGCTTTGATATCGACCTCGAGCGCGCTGACCAAAGCATGCAACTCCGCGACCTGATCTTGAGACAGGGCTTTGGTGGGGAAAAGGTACAGGGCTCGCGCATCGGGGTCCTGCAGGATGGTGTTGAGGGCGGGAAGGTTGTAGCACAGAGTCTTGCCCGAGGCAGTGGGTGTGACGATGACCGTGTGTTTGCGATCGCTGATCTGCTCGAACGCCATCGCTTGGTGCGAATACAGCCGGTCAATGCCGCGCGTCTTCAGGGCGGCGAGCAGGCGTCCGTCGATCCCAGACGGCATGTCGGAGTACTCCCCGTCACGAGGAGGAAGACGGCGGTAGGCGGCAATGCCATCGGCCAGCGACTCCTCGTGGAGGATCCGCTCGACGGCCTGGTCGACGGACACAACCGGCCTTTCTAGCTCAGCACGCCTGAGGATTCCATCCTAACCGTTTCTCTGGAATTCCGCATCTCGGGCACGTCTCGACCGAGGCAGGCAGCCAGTAGCGCCATCCGGATGAACAGGCCGTTCCGCGCCTGACGGAAGTAGGCGGCGCGCTGATCGCCGTCCACATCCTGGGCGATCTCATCAACGCGTGGCAGTGGGTGCATCACAATGGCATGCGGTCTCAGTAACCCCATGATCGTGCGGTCGATCACGTAGATCCCTTTGGCTTTCTGATACTCCTCAGTGCGATCGCCAAAACGCTCCTTCTGAATGCGTGTCTGATAGATTACATCCGCCTCGGGCGCGACCGCTTGCAAATCGGTCTCCTCCCGGTAGGGCACGTCGTGCCGGGCCAGATACTCCTTGATGTCATCGCGCATCCGGACCACTTCGGGTGCAACCATGGTAACCCTCACGTTGCGGTACTTGGCCAGCAAATAGCACAAAGAGCGAACGGTTCGGCCATTGGCCAGATCGCCTACCATGGCGATCGAGATGCCGTCCACCTGTCCCAGCTCCTTCTCGATCGTGTAGAGATCGAGCAGCGCCTGCGTGGGGTGCTGCCCCGTTCCGTCGCCCGCATTGATCACCGGGACCATCGAGACGTCGGCCGCCCGGCGTGCGGCGCCGCTCTCGTAGTGCCGCATCACGATCACATCGGCGTAGCCGTTGATGATGCGGATGGTGTCTTCGAGCGTCTCGCCCTTTGAGACGGAGGAGAACTGTCGGGCATTCTCGGTGGAGATCACGCCGCCGCCGAGGCGAAGCATGGCTGACTCGAAAGAGAACCGGGTACGGGTGCTCTCCTCGTAGAACAAGCTGGCCATGATACGTCCATCGAGAATCTTGGCCCCGCCGTGCTCTACAACCGCCTCCATAATTCGCGCCGTAGCGAACAACTCATCCAGCATGCCACGATTGAAATCCTGGGCTGCCAGCACGTGATGTAGTCGCAATTCTTGCTCCAAGGGGGTGAGTTGAGGTCAGAGGAATTGTAGTCGACCCCGTGGGGGCGCTGCGTGT
>JBOGSL010000028.1:0-4798 GCA_050695395.1 Chloroflexota bacterium
ACGCACCGAGGCCCCGCAGTCTCACGTGGCGCCGCGGCCTTCCGGGACGGCTGGGACAACTTGTCGCAGCCGGCGCCGCGGCTTTGATCGTGGCGGGGGTCGTGTTCTTGCGCCTCCATGCGGGAGGAGCCGGGTTGCAAGGAGCAGGGCAAACGGGAATTCCCACGGGAACCAAGTTCTGTACGGCGTCCGCCAAGCATCTGACGTCCCGGCAGGCGCGGCGCGTGTCCTACATCATGGTCCATCGCGTGAAAGCCGCGACGGGCAGACGGGTGCCGGTACAGGGGATGGGCGCAGGATGCGTGCACGTTGGCGGCAAGACACTCCACGGAGCGACGGTTCGGATGCTGGGCGCGGTCGGGTCTGTCACGATCGACGGGCACGGCGGCGGCTCACTTGCACCGGGCACCGTTGTGGAGGGCAACCCTCCCTGCGTGGTCTTGGCTGCACACCGGCATCACCTCAGCCGCGCCAACTGCCGCGTACGGCTCGAGACCGTGGTAACCGACGGCGAGTTCAAAAAGGGCAGCGCGAGGCCCGTCGGAACAGGTCGCGGAGAGAACAGGTTACTCACGTTCGGTCTAACGCACACCGGGTCCGTGGCGTGGTGCCGCTACACGAGCAGACACGTGCATCGCGGCGCGGCGTTCGTGCTGGATGGCCGTGTGATCTCGGATCCCACCATCGTCGGCGCTATTTGCAGCGGGGGCGGCGTCTTCCCCGTGGGGTCGAGGGTGCAAGCCCGCATGATCGCGGCGTACCTGAACTACGGGCCGCTGCCGGTTCGGTTTGTCCCGACGCGGCTATAGGCGTCAGACACGCGTCAGGCGGCGCAGACGAACCAATCGTCGGATTGGACGGCAGCTCCCTCGGCTACCAAACGCTGGAGCGCCGGTCGCAACGACTGCTCGGGTACTTTCAGGTGGCGCGACAGGACACGAGGCTCGGCGTAGATCGCGTTTGGGAGGTACGTGCGGAGCAGGGAATCGAGCGCGTCCTCTTCGCTCATCGCCTCGGCCTCCGCGAGCTGATCCGGATGGGCCAGGGCGATCAGGGTGTGACGGGTATCGCCGTCGTCCGCCGCGAAGTTCTTCGCGATAAGCAGCCGGGCGTCCAGTTCGTCCAGCGCCTTGAGATAGGCGTTGCGTTGCGCCTTGCCGGTGGGGAAGCCCGCGGCGTCGCGCAGGGCGGGCGTCGACAGGGAGCCGCCGGCGGCCTCCAGTGCCTGCGTGATGCGGTAGGCATCGATCGAGATGGAGCCGAGATCGAACAGCTCGTCGGGAGTGTGGAAATCGGCTCGCAGCCGAAGCACGGCGGGAAGCAACGGCCAGGCCACGTAGGTGGTGCGCTTGCGGATCAAGACGCCGTAGAAGGCAGCCTGGTCGCGACCGAGCGCCCAGCGCCAGCCGTAGACCCGGCCGGACGGGCTGGTATGTCGAGAGTCGGTCTTCGCGTTCGGATCGCCCATATAGGCGTGGAACAGATTGGGAATCTCGGAGGAGGCGGGGTACAGCGTGGCCAGGCCGGTGCGATTGAGGAGCGCCACGCCTCCGGCCGGATCCGCGATGCGCGTCTCGGGGGTCTGGCACCAGCCTTCCAGTCGCCGCCGCTCGAGGTCCTGCTTCTCCGTCGCGTTCACGCCGCCAATTCCTGCAGGGTGCCGAGAAACCGCTCTATCTCGTCGTAGGTGTTGTAGTGGACGAGCCCGATGCGGTTGGTGGCGTCGAGGCCGAGGCGGGCCAGCGGTTCGAGAGCGTAGTGGTTGCCCGCCCACGAGTTGATGGCATGTTCGCCCAGCCGCACGCTCAACTCCTCGGGCTCGTATCCACGGAGGCGAAACGAGACGGTGGGCACGCGCCGGTCCAGGTCCTCCGGGCGGGTAATGCCGTAGACCGTGACGCCGGGTACCGCCGCCAGACCGGCAAGCAAGCGTTCACTCAGGGTGAGCTCGTACCGCCGAATTGCCGCGAAGGCTGCCTCCAGTTGCTCGCGGCCGGAGGACGGAGCAACTTCCTCGCCCTGGGAAGATAGGGAGCGCAGATAACGAAGCGTTCCCAGGAGACCGGCGAAGGCCTCGTGACTCTGCGTGCCGGTTTCCCAACTATGCGGCGGCTCATCACCCGCCGGGCGAACGTGCGGCGAAGGCAGGCGATCCAGCGCCTCTCGACGACCGTACAGAATGCCCAGGTGCGGGCCAAAGAACTTGTAGGCCGAGCACGCCAGGAAGTCGCAGCCGATGGCTTGCACGTCGATCGAGCCGTGCGGAGCGAAGTGCACCGCATCGACGAACACCAGGGCGCCGTGCGCATGACCGAGCGCGGTCAGACGTTTGACGTCGTTGATGGTGCCGAGGGCGTTGGAAGCGTAACCAACGGCGAGGAGCCTGGTCCGATTCGAGAAGGCGGATTCGGCGGCTTGCAGGTCGAGCCGGCCGGTCTCCGGATCGAGATCGATCCACTTGACGACCACGCCGAGATCCTCTAGGGCCAGCCAGGGTGAGACATTGGCATCGTGCTCCAGGCGGGTGGTGACGATCTCATCCCCTGGACGAAGCACGCGCCGCAGCGCATGACTGAGATGAAAGGTCAGCGAGGACATGTTCTGGCCGAAGATGATCTCGTCGGGCGACGCCGCGTTCAGGAAAGCCCGCATACCATCGCGGGCGCCGGCGATGACGCTGTCGGTGGCCCGGCTCGCGGCGAACGAACCGCCCTCATTGGCGTTGGCATCGTTGAAGTAAGAGACGAAGCCCTCGATCGTCTCGTCCGGGACCTGCGTGCCCGCCGGGTTATCGAAGTAGAGTGTCTCGGGATGCCGCCGCAGCGCGGGGAAGCGTCGCCGGAGGGCCGGGATGTCCAGCGCCTCCGGCGAGTGTTTCACGTGAAACATCTACTGCTGGGCCATCCAGTCGAAGACGGCTGTCCCGGTGTGGGAGACGCGGAAGTAGATGGTAAACGCGGCGGTGCCGCTCTGCACCGAGTAACCGGTGATGAACGTGGGATCGTTGCCCGCCGGGCTTGCCACGATGTTCGGCGCGCTGGCGTATGCCTTGCTAAACGTCACGCTGCAGCTCAGCGTGGTGCCGGTGGTCGCGGCCGGGGCGCTGCATTGCCCGGACGTATCGTGATCGGAGATGATGTGCGTCTGGTTGTTCCCGTTGCCTTCCAGCACGAAATTGCCGCCTGCGCCCACCGCGAGATTGCCGGCGGTGCTGACGGTCGGTCCGAGCAGGAGGAGATCGGTCGGGTTGTAAAGCTTGCCCACGGTGAGCTGCCCGCCGATCTGTGCGTTGTTCAGCACGTCCAGGGACGGGGTTCCGAGACCGCCGCCGGCCACAGTGAGGAGATTCCCCTGCGCGACGGAAAGACTGGCCGTCTGTCCCGCCTGGCTGATGGTCAGCGCCTGACGTCCGCCGGGCCCGCCTGCCTGACCGTTACTGATCGACAGACTGTTCAATCCCACGGTCGAGAGATTCAGACCCTGTACCGATGCGTTGCTGAAGTTGACCGTGCCCCCGGCGGGAACGTTCAAGCGGGTGAACGTACCGCTGTCGCTGCTGATCGCCGGGCTGGAGATGGCTCCGGCGGCGAGACCGCCGCTGAAGCTGGCGGTGCTTCCTTGCAGGTCACCGGATAGCTGCAAGCCGCCGCCCACGCTGGCGTTGCTGGTTACCGAAAGCGAGCCGGCTACGCTGCTGTTGCCGGTAATCGCCAGGCTGCCGCCCTGCAGCGCCCCGGTGGTCGTCACCGCGCCGCCGCCGGCATTCAGGCCGTTCGAGCTTGCCGCGCCGGTCACGGCCAGCGAGCCCCCGATCGCCACGGGTCCGCTCGCCGTCAGATTGTCGGTAATGATGCCGTCGGTGACCTTCATCCCGCGGCGCACGCGAAGGTGGCCGTGCAGGTCGGTCACACCGTCCACTCGAAGTTGTCCGAGAATATGCAAATGCGGGATGGCGTGTGCTTCAGCCCCGCTCGCACTCCATCCGCCAATCGCCAGAATCGCCGCCAGGACCGCTGCTTTTCCCACCATGGCTCCCTCCATTCGCCTATACAACGCCAGCCTTGCTGCCAATGTAACGCTTTTCGAACGGGTCGAGTTGGAAGTTCTCGGATGGCCGGCATGGCGAGCCCCGCGGCGATAGGGTTGAGCCGGCTCAAAAACCGGTGACCGAAGGATCGTGAGGGTTCGGGTCCCTCACTCTCTAACAAAGCTCGAAGCAGCGGGCGGCTGTGGCGAAATCGTTCACGCGCCCGGTTCAGGACCATGTGACCGCAAGGTCGTGAAGGTTCGAATCCTCTCACCCGCGCCAAACCCAACCGCGATAGACAGCATTCGAAGGTCCGCGACCCAGGTCCGCCTTCCGTTACTATGCCGGCCGTGGGGAAGTAAGAGCGAGAGTGCGGCTGTTGACATTGAATCGACCCTGCTCTACCATCAAGCCACGCGCGTAGCTGCGCGAAAAATGGATGGAGAGTTGAAATGAGAAGACTACCTATGGCGGTTGCTCTGCTAGTGCTCGCGGCATGGCCGGCGGGGTCGGTACTGGCGGCTGCGGGCCACGCCCACAGCTACCAGTTCAGCTCGAGCGGATCGGGGGCAGAGACCTCGGCGAGCGCTGCGGATTGCCAGAACGCGCCGCTGCTCGCCTGTACCGTGGACACCAACGGAATTCAGTCCACCAGCGCCGGCCCGTACACCTTTACTGGTCCATATTCCTCGACCCTGACCATCGATTACAGCTCGGCTACGAGCAACGGCGATGGCGGATACTGCGCCCCCGCTACGGGCACCTCGGTGC
>JBOGSL010000029.1:0-2509 GCA_050695395.1 Chloroflexota bacterium
CCGGCCGGAGCCGGGCCAGTCCTCCGACGGGTGGTGCGCCTGAGCCGGCGGCTTCAGCTCGCATGAGCCTGGCCAGGCTGAGGGGCGTCGGCAATCTGCTCCGACTCGTGCACCTCCGGATTAGTTACAGCCGCTTCAGCGAACAGCTCTGGGAATACGCGGATGACCACGTCCGGATCGTTCACGCCCAGGCGGTCGCGAGTCACTCGGGCGAATTTCCGAAGTTCCCGCCCGAGCTCACGAACCGCCAGCTGGATCGCCTTCTCGACTTCTGGGTCCCGGCGCAGCGGGACGAGGGCCCGAAAGCGGACGACGAGCCGATCCCAGGCCGAAGTACCCGGACCTGGGGAGCTGGAAGTTGCGTTTGAGGCCTTCTCCAGGACTCCCATGGCGGCGAGGACAAGACCAGAGGCGGCGCGTACGAGTTCTTCGCCGGCCGTGATTTCTATGAGGCTTTGCGCTTCGAGCATCGGCTTGAGATCAACCGCGAGCCAGTCCGCGAGTTCCATCGGGTCGAGCGGCTTCCGGTAGTAAAGGACGACGTCCAGCCCTTCGCCAATGCCCGATCGGACGACGGCGGTGAGATAGAGGGTGTGAGCTCGTAGTGCGAACGAGAGCGCATGACCTCCCATCTGCACGCAAGCCTCACGAAGCCGATCGGCATCTGCCGCCTTGCGGAAGCGCGCCGAAGCCGCCATTGCTCAAGCCAGAAGGTACCGGCAATGGTGAGCAACGCCGATCCAAGGGCCGCTGCCACGACCGCCCACGCGTCGTTCATGCAGCCGTGTTCCCGGTCGGCCAGAGCCACCGCGGCGGTGGCGGCCCCCAGCGAAATCCTGCCGGGAGCGGCGAAGTCACGCTCGTCGTGTCACTACTTGACGGGCAGCGTGCCCTGACCATAGGCCTCCGGCTCCTGGACGGCCACGCCCTCGATGACCTGGCCGAACGGAAAATCCTTTGCATCCCAGGTCATGAAGCGCCCCGCTTTGCCCCTGATCGCCGATGACAGGTGGATGGCGTCGGCTCCGCGGAGTCCATACTGGCGGGAGAGCGCCCGGGCGTGTCGAGCGGTTGGGAGGTCCACCTCGACCCACCGGAGAAAGCCGCGCTCGAAGAAGGTGCGGATCTTGGCATCCACGCCCTCGGCGTCTGCCGAGCGGACCTCCCCGTGGCCGCAGACTTCGGCGTAGACTAGCGTGCTGGCTACGATCGTGAGCCGGTGCTCTTCTCCCGCCGTGAGCAGCTCGCGGGCCGTATCGACCCTTCCCTCCTCACCTCGAAGCCATGCCAGGTAGACGTTGGAATCGAGATAGAAGCGAGGGGGTTCAGGCACCGCGGGTCCACCGTTGGTGCTCCACGGCAGCCCGCTCGCCGGTGTACCACGGGGCGATGCCCGTCAGCTCGGCGACGCTAGGTACAAGACCCTCTTCCTCGATACGGTCAAGGGACTCGACCTTCACCGATGCGACCTGACCCACCCGGTTGCGCGTGACGGTGCCCGTCGCCCGCACCTTCGACCCGAGATACTGACGAACCACCTCAAGGAGGTCCACGGGGAACGTGCAGCGCACCGCATGGCGCTCGTCCGCGTCGTAGAGGCTCACGGCACGTTGGCCGCGGCGCAAGTTCACCACGTCAAGGACGCCTGCCACCGATCCTGATGCCTCATCCGTCCCCCGGAACGCCTCGGCCGCATGTTCGATGATCTCAGGCGTAAGTCGGGCTTCCGCCTCAGCGCCACTTGGCGTGATCGCCGTCAGGCCAATCCCCGAAACACCGGGGTGATGGAGGATCTTACCCATCTTTTGTACATTCTCGATGGCCGATTCAGAGAACCACGGCGGCAGTTCCGGCCGTTCTTCGAGAACGGTGAGGCCAGCCACCAGTCTTTCAGGGACCTCCGAGGGGATGTCCGCCGAGGGCACGAGCGCTACTCCAATGCTCCCGTTCCACACTTCCCCTACTCGCCAGTGCCCACGAGGTCCTTCTCCCCGCCGGGACGTGCGGTCGACTTCTCGCAACACACCCAACGTGCGCTGCAGCGCCGTGATCAGCGTGTCGACGGTGATCACGCCGCGCTCCCCATGGATCTGCAGCCGGACCTGGGTCATGTCAGCAACGTACCTCCGGGCTGTGACAGCCCCTTCGTAGGTGGATCGGCCAGCGCCGCCGCCGTGCTCCCGTTCGGGAGAAGCACCCGGTAGAGCGCAAGTGGAGAAACCGCGATGTGTCGGCCACGGCGACCCATCGGCGACACCGAGTTGTTCCAAGAAATCGAGCAGGCGAACCACGAGCTCTTCGAGCGACTCGCGACTGGCGCAGTCGCCGAGATCGGGAGGGAGTGCTCTCCAGCCACCTTGTCGAGGCTGAAGACCGTGCGCGCCCGGTGGGCGTGATCGATCCAGTCCCAGAACGCGGGGCAGAAGTCGAAGCCATAGTGACGGTTCTTGGCCTCGATGAAGACGTTCGTGTCGAGCAGGTAGGCCATCAGCCGGTCCCGAGCCGGCTG
>JBOGSL010000030.1:0-1955 GCA_050695395.1 Chloroflexota bacterium
TGCAGATCAAGCGCGACCACCCGGTCGGCTCCGGCCGTGGTGAGAAGGTTTGCCACCAGCTTGGCGCTTATCGGCTCTCGCCCCGACGTCTTCTTCTCCTGTTTGGCGTAGCCGTAGTAGGGAATGACCGCCGTGATGCGAGACGCCGAGGCGCGCATCAACGCGTCGATCATGATCAGCAGCTCCATGATGTGGTGATCGGTGGGATACGAGGTCGGCTGGATCACGAAGACATCCGTCCCGCGTACGTGCTCGTCGATCTTCACCCGCGTCTCGCCGTTCTTGAAGGTTCCGACCGTGGCCTCGCCCAGGGGCACTCCGAGCTCGCGCGCGATGTTGAGCGCCAGCTGCGTATCCGCGTTGCCGGAGAATATTTTCAAGTCGCTCATGGTCAAGCGCCTCCCGGGCGGCGGTAGTCTCTCATGGTCAAGCCGTCTCCCTTTCCGCAGGTTCGATGGCTGGAGAGCCACGCTCGCCGCCTTCGCCCCGGTGCAGCTTTCCTAGTGGTCGCGCCGGTACACCCGCCACGGTAACGCCCGCCGGCACATCGCGCGTCACTACCGATCCCGCGCCCGTGGCCGCGCCGCGACCAATGCGAACCGGCGCGCGCAGCATCGTGCCGCTGCCGATGAATGCCCCGTCCTCGATGATCGTCCGGTGCTTCGCCTGGCCGTCGAAGTTGCAGGTCACGGTACCCGCCCCGATATTCACGTTTCGACCGATTTGAGCGTCGCCCAGGTAGCTGAAGTGGTGTACCCGGCTTCCCGCACCCAGCACGGTACGCTTGATCTCGGCATAATTACCGATCTCGGCCCGATCACCGATGCAGGCGCCGGGTCTGAGGTGGGCATACGGGCCCACCCGCACGCCGTCTCCCACCGTCCCCGACTCGACGGAAGAGGAAACGATCCGGCATCCCGCGCCGATGCGCGAACCGTCGACGGTGGTGGACGGGCCGATGATGCAGTCCGCGCCAATGGTCGTCTCGCCGGAAAGGAGGCTGAAGGGTTCGATAACCGTGCCTGCCGCGATCGTGGCCCGATCGTCGATGAAGGTGGAGGAAGCGTCACGGATGGTGACGCCGCCGGCCATGAGCCGCGCGTTGGTGGCTCGGTAGATCGCCTTGCTCGCCGCCTCGAGCTGTTCCAGCGTGTTGATCCCCAGAATCTCGTCGCCTCCCTCGATGGTCAGCGCCTCGATACGGCGGTCTGCCTGGGCAAAAGCTTCCACCAGGTCTGTGAGATACAGCTCGTTTTTGGGTGGGTGGGGACGCAGCGCGGCAAGGCACTTCTTGAGAGCGGCGGTTTTGAAAACGTAGCAGCCGAGGTTGATCTCGTCAGACGGCGGCTCATCGGCCCGTAGCTCGCCGTTCTCGCGGATCGCGACGGGGCGACCGTCCTGTCGGATCACTCGCCCCAACTGCGAATCCGTGGCGCGAGTCGTGACGATCGCCAGGTCGGCGTCGGTCCGGCGCTGCAGATCGAGCAGATCGCGATAGGTCTGCGCCGGCAGGGGATGATCGCCCGGGACGATCAAGACCCGATCGACCTCCGGAGAGAGCGCCTCGAGGCCGGCTCGCGCCGCATCGCCGGTTCCTCGCTGCTCGGTCTGATAGGCGAAGCGAGCGTCGGGCAGGGCGGCACGAACCCGATCCGCCTCGTAGCCCACCACGATGAGCGGGCTCGAGAAACCGGCATCACCGAGAGCCTCCAAAACGCGAAACAGAATGGGTCTTCCGGCCAGCTGATGCAGAACCTTGGGCAAAGCGGTGCCCATGCGAGTACCCTTACCGGCGGCTAGAACCAGGGCAGCGTCGGCCATCAGACAGCCTTGCCGGATAGGGGAACCGGGTCGTCGGGCCCGGCCGCTTCAGCGGTTGATAACAATAAAGCGAAGCACCTCCGCGGCTTCACCTGGCACAGGCATGGCTGGGGCGGCAGGATTCGAACCTGCGA
>JBOGSL010000031.1:0-17065 GCA_050695395.1 Chloroflexota bacterium
GCGAAGGAGGGCTGTCCGCCGATGGCGGCGATCAGAGGGGTGATCAGATCGCCCACAAACGCCGTGATAAGCGCACCGAAAGCGATGCCTATGACCACGGCCACCGCCAGATCTACCAGGTTGCCGCGGAGCAGAAAATCGCGGAATCCGGTCATCTATTCCTCTTTTCGATTTGGGCCTCTACGAGGATTGCGGCCCCCTGCAATCGTAGCTTGCCACGTGAGGTGAGTCAATGAAGGTCGATCGTGGGCGACAGACGCGGTGGCGGATCGGCTACCCTCTCCTATGGCCTACGTAGTCCGGAAATATGGCGGTAGTTCGCTCAAGAACGCCGAACGCATCAGATCTGTCGCGGGGCGCGTGGCAGAAGCGGCGGGGGAGGCGCAGGTCGTTGTAGTTGTTTCTGCCATGAACCATACGACGGATCGCCTCATCGAGCTAGCTCGCCAGGTATCGGATCGACCTGAGCGGCGCGAGATCGACATGCTCCTGGCCACCGGCGAGCAAGTTTCGGCCTCCTTGCTCGCGCTGGCGCTGTCGGAGCTGGATGTCCCCGCCCTCTCGCTCACCGGCTGGCAGGCCGGCATCCGGACCGATAGCCTCTTCGGCTCGGCCCGCATCCGCGACGTCGACGATCGCCGCCTCCGTCACGAGCTCGATGCCGGCCGCGTCCCCATCGTCACGGGCTTTCAGGGGTTGGGAGCCGACAGCGGCTGGGACGAGGTTACCACCCTCGGCCGAGGGGGCTCCGATGCAACCGCCGTTGCCCTGGCCGCGGCTCTCGGCTGCCCGTGCCAGATCTATACCGATGTGAACGGCGTGTATACGGCCGATCCGCGGCTCGTGCCCAAAGCTCGGAAGCTGGACGCCATCAGCTGCGAAGAGATGCTCGAGCTCTCCCAGTACGGGGCGGCCGTGATGATGCCCCGCTCGATCGAGCTGGCCCAGCTCTGGCACGTGCCGCTGGAGGTCCGTTCCAGCTACACTCACGACACGGGGACTCGCATCGAGGGACTGATGGAATACGCGCGCAGAGTAGCCGGCGTGGTGCACCAGCCGGATGTGGCGAAGGTTACGCTGGTCGACCTGGCCGACACGCCCGGAGTAGCCCACACCGTCTTCCGCGCGCTGGCCGATCACCAGCTCAACGCGGATCTCATCGTCCAGAACATGGGCTCCCAGGGTCGGACCGATCTCTCCTTCACGGTTCGCGAGAACGAGTTGGGAGCGGCGCGCGAGGTGGCGGCCAGGCTACAGGGGCTGGTCCAGGCGCGGGATGTGACCGTGACCACCGGCATGGCGCAAGTGTCGCTGGTGGGCGCTGGACTCGCTTCGGACGCAGGCTACGCCGCGACCATGTTCGGAGCGCTCGCCGAGATGGGCGTAAATATAAGTATGATCTCCACTGCCGGGGTACGCATCACCTGTGTGATCGATGGAAATCGAGCCGAAGAAGCGGTGCGAGCTCTCCACCGGGCCTTCCAGCTCGACGAGGATCAACCGTGGGAAGCCTCCGCGTAGCGGTCGCGGGAGCAACGGGGCTGGTCGGCCGCACCGTGATGCAGGTGCTGGCGGAACGCGATCTGCCGATCGGGACCATCATCCCCCTCGCCTCAGTACGATCGGCCGGCACGCGTTTGCTGTTTAAGGGCGAGGAGCTCGAGGTACGGGCCATTTCGCCTCGAGTCTTCGAGGGCTGCGATGTCGTTTTCTTCGCGGCCGATGCCGCGATTAGCCGGGCCTTCGCTCCGCTGGCCGCCGAACAGTCGCCGCTCGTCATTGACAACAGCTCCGCCTTCCGCCTCGAACCCGATGTGCCCCTGGTTGTCCCCGAGATCAACGGGCAGCTTCTCTGGCCGGCGGGTGAGCAAGCCTACCGGGGCATCGTGGCCAACCCTAACTGCTCGACCATTCAGCTCGTGTTGGCGCTCCACCCACTGCACCGGGCGTATGGGCTGGTCAGCACCATCGTCTCCACCTACCAGTCGGTTTCCGGCTCGGGCAATCGCGGACTCCGTGCCTTGGACGCCGAGCTGGCCGGCGAGCCGCTGGATGATTCTCCCTATCCGCACCGCATCGCCGGCAACGTGCTGCCCCACATCGATCTCATCGGCGCCGATGGATGGAGCGGGGAGGAACGGAAGATGATGGCGGAGAGCCGCAAAATCCTCGACTTGCCCAAGCTGCATATAGCCGCCACCTCCGCACGCGTTCCGGTACGCATCGGCCACTCGGAAGCCGTGTACGCCCGCTTCGCGAATCGGGTGGATGCCGACCAGGCGCGCGAGCTTCTCGCCTCGGCGCCGGGCATGGTGCTGGAGGACGATCCCTCCCAGGGGCTCTATCCTCTTGCAGACCACTCGGAAGGGCGAGACGACGTGTTCGTCGGCCGGATTCGGCAAGATCCGGATGACAACCACGCCCTGGCGATGTGGATCGTGGCGGATAATCTACGGAAAGGCGCCGCCACCAACGCGGTGCAGATCGCCGAGATGGTGCTGGCTTTGCAGGGGGAGATGCACGTGCATGCCTGAGGAAGGGTTCACTACCCGCGCCATCCACGTCGCCCAGGAGCCCGATGCTCAAACCGGCTCGGTGACCACGCCCATCTATCAGACGTCGACCTACGCCCAGCAAGACATCGGCGTCAACCAGGGTTACGAGTACTCGCGCACGGGCAATCCAACCCGGCGAGTGGCCGAGGAGGTGCTTGCCTCGCTGGAGGGAGCCGAACACGGGCTGGCCTTCGCCAGCGGCATGGCCGCGGAAGCCACCGTGATGCAACTGCTCAGCGCCGGCGATCATGTCGTGGCGGGGACGGACCTCTACGGCGGCACCTATCGCCTCTTCTCGCGGGTGCTGGAGCGCTACGGCCTCGAATTTACCTATGTCGACACGGGAGACGTGGCCGAGTTGCGAGCGGAGATGCGGCCGGAGACGAAGCTGGTATGGATCGAGACGCCAACCAATCCGCTGCTCCGCATCGTCGATATTGCCTCAGCCGCGGAGGTCGCGCACGGGGTGGGCGCTTTGCTGGTGGCGGATAACACCTTCGCCAGCCCCTATTTCCAGCAGCCGCTGCGATTGGGCGCCGATGTGGTGGTGCACAGTGCCACCAAATATCTCGGCGGCCACAGCGACCTGGTGATGGGCGCGGCGGTCACCTCCAACCCCGAGGTATACCAGCAACTGCAGTTCCATCAAAACGCGGTGGGCGCCGTGCCCGGCCCATTCGATTCCTGGCTCCTTCTGCGGGGCATGAAAACGTTGGCCCTGCGTATGGAGCGGCATCAAAGCAATGCGCTGGCGGTGGCCAGATTTCTGGAGGGCCGGCCGCAGCTTTCTCGGGTGATCTATCCGGGCCTCAAATCGCATCCCCAGCACGGTCTGGCCACGCGGCAGATGAGCGGCTTCGGGGGGATCGTAACCATCGAGCTGGCCGGCGGCGAGCCCGCCGCACGATGCTTCCTCAAGCGCAGCCGCCTCTTTCAGACAGCGGAAAGTCTGGGCGGCGTCGAGTCGCTCGCCGACCATCCGGGCATCATGACTCACGCCTCGGTACCGGAGGAGCGACGTCTGGCGGAAGGCATCACCGGAGGACTGATTCGCCTCTCCGTCGGCATCGAAGATGAGGCGGATCTTCTGGCCGATTTGGCTCAAGCGCTGGGGTGAGGGTCGCCTACATCTCGCCCCACTACGCGCCGTACGCCGGCGGCGTCGAGTCTCATGTAGAAGCGCTGGCCGCGGGGATGGCGGCACGAGGCCATCAGGTCGAGGTGCTCACCCAGACGGAGCCGGGCGCTCCACAACAAGAAGTGCGTGATGGCGTGCGAATCGTTCGCTTCCCTCCGGTCCTGCCGCCGCCCGCCTACGCCTTCTCGCTACAGCTCAGCCGGTACCTGCTGAGTCGGCAGTCGAGCTTTGATCTGATCCACCTGCACAGCTACCACGCGCTGACCTCGCTCAACGGCGCCATCATCAATGGCCCGCTCATCTACACGCCCCACTACCACGGCACCGGCCTGCGGCCGCTCGGCAGGCTGCTGCACCCGTTTTGGCGTCGACTGCAGCGGCCCGTGTTCGCGCGAGCCGCCGCGGTGATCGCCGTCTCGAACACGGAGGCCGAGCTACTCCGCCGCCATTTCTCCGCCGTTGCCGAAAAGATCGAAGTGATCCAGCATGGGGTGGACGTGGCGGCTCTGCGCGCGGCGACGCCCTTTGGGGAGGAGGGGCGAGTCATCCTCACGGCAGGGCGCCTCAAGCGATACAAAGGCGTGGATCGGCTGATCGCGGCGCTGGCCGAGCTGGACGACGACTTTCGGCTGGTGGTGGCCGGCGAGGGGCCGGCACTGCCCGAGTTGCGAGTTCAGGCCGAGGGCTTGGGACTGGGGGACCGAGTACGCTTCCTCGGTTCGATTCCCCGGGGCGAGCTCGACCGTTGGCTGCGCACCGCCGCTGTCTACGCCACGCTCTCGAGCCACGAAGCCTTCGGCCTCGCGCCGCTCGAGGCCGCCACCGCGGGGGCCAGCATCGTCGCCTCGGATGTCCCCGCCCATCGCGAGGCCCTGGCCGGCCTCCCGACCGTGTCGTTCGTACCGCCCGACGCCGGCTCCTCCGAGATCGCTTCAGCGCTATTAGATCAAGCGACGAAGCCGCGCCTCATGGCTCAGGCTAGGACCTGGGACACCGTAGTAGAAGCCACCGAGGCCGTGTACGCGAGGGTCCTCGCACCGCTCCCTCTGTAACGCGGTCGGTCGCGCTACATGTGCCGCTTTGCGCCCTAGGGGAGGCTACTGGGCTTCTGGGCGTAGCTCTGGTTGACTTCGTCCTTCGTCACGCTCAGGATTACGCGGTCGTCCGGGAACACTTTCGAGATCGCAGAGTAGGGGATGTAGAGATCGGTGGCGCCGATGCCGACAATCCCGCCCTCGGAGAGACGGAAGTACATCCCGGACGATACCGTCGCTTGCCACTCGGAACCCGGCTGTCGATCGTAGTAGCGCGGCGACTCGACGGAGCTGATGTCGCCGGTCATCTCATTGCCGTGCGGATCGACGTATTTGCGGCTAGGAGCGCCGGTCGGTCCGTAGTTCTCCGCGGTATCCTCCACCCGCACCCGCGATTGCTGCTCATCCTGCGGATTTCCCGCAACCTGGCGCTGGATGTTCGGATATACATCCGCAACGGTGCCCAGGTGCTGTCCGGTGCTGTCGTAGACCCCCATCCCGGCCCGGATGTTCAGATCCTCGAAGCCCAACTCACACCCCCTGCGCTTCCCCTGAGGGGGCGCAAGACTCGTGCCCCGCGAGCTCTCGCAGGCTCCGCTCCAGCAGCACCCGAGCCATCCGCTTGCGATGAAAGATCGAGCCTGCCGTGTTGTCCATCGGCTTTGCCTGGCGAAACACCGCCTCTCCCGCGCCCGCGATGGAGTCTTCATCCAGCGGCTGCCCGATGAGGAGTTTCTCCGCCGCCTCGGCTCGCTCCGGATACGAGGCTACCGCCGTGAGGACGATCCGCGCCTCGCGAACCGTTCCACCACCGTCGCGCCGCACCGCCGTCGCCACCCCTACCAGCGGGAAGTCGAACGACTGCCGGATGCGGAATTTCCGATAGTCGCACGTCCAGCCATCCGCCGGCGGCAGATGTATGGCGCTGAGAATCTCTCCAAGCTTGAGGGTCATCGGGGCCAGACCGTCGTCCTGGTAGAGCGCCTCGATGGGCGCCCGGCGGCTGCCCTCCGGCCCGGCAATCTCTGCCTCGGCGCGTAGCGCCACCAGAACCGGCACGGTATCCGCCGACGCCACCGCCCAGCAGCGATCCCCGCCCGGCGCCACCCGGCATATCTCGCTGTCTCGCTTCATGCAAAAGCCGATGCCCTTGCGCCACTCGAACGACTGGTTGTAGTAGTTGCAACGCACGTCGAGGCAGACGTTGCCCCCCAGCGTGCCCATGCGTCGAATCTGGGGCGCCGATATGAGGCTCGCAGCCTCGGAGAGCCCCGGATAGCGCTCCGCCAGCAGCGGATCGTGCTCCAGGCGGTTGAGCGAGGTGTTGGCACCCAGCGTGAACCAGGCGTCGTCCTGCTCGAATCGATCCAGCTCCGGCAGGCCGCGAAGCCCGATCAGGTACTCCGGCGTGGCCACTCGCTGCTTGATATTCACCAGCAGGTCCGTCCCGCCGGCCATCAGCATCGCCCGATCGCCATGCTCGCCGATGAGCGACAGCGCCTCGTCGAGCGAACGCGGGGCGAGGTACCGGAAGCGGTTGAGCCGAAGCATCAGGCTCCGGCTCGGGCCACCGAAGCGGAGCTAGTCTTCCGCCGCGCCTCCAGCGCTCGCAGAATCTTCTCGGCGGTGATGGGTGTGCTGTCGAAGCGGATGCCGATGGCATCGTAAACAGCATTGGCTATGGCCGGAATCACCGGAGCGAGCGGTCCTTGCCCGACCTCTTTGGCGCCAAACGGACCCTCGGCGTCGACGCTCTCCACCATCATCCCTTCCAGCTCGGGCATGTCCAGGCTCGTGGGAATCTTGTACTCGAGCAGGGTAGGTTGCTTGTGCAGCCCCTTGCGGAACACCTGCTCCTCGACCACCGCCTCGCCGTAGCCCATGTACATCCCGCCTTCGATCTGCCCCTCGCAAACCGTCGGATTGAGCGCTCGTCCCAGATCATGCGCCACCGTCAGCTTCGTCACCGTGAGGATGCCCGATTCGAGATCGACCTCCACCTCCGCCGTCGCGCAGGTGAAGCTGTAGGCGGGGGAAGGCCCGACCCCCGATCCCTTATATGGCCCGGCCAGCTTCGGGGGCGTGTACGACCCGGTGGCCCCGAGCGTGCCGAACCGGGCCTCGGCCTCCCAGGCCGCCTCCTGGAAGCTCATCCCGATTGATGTGTCGCGCAGTGAATAGATCATCCCGCCCGCAGCCCCGAGTTGATCCGGCGTCAGCTCCAGCTTCTCGGCCGCCACGGAGAACAGCTGCTCCTTGAGCTTCCGGGCCGCGGCTCGAGCCGCGTTGCCAGCCATGAAGGTTACCCGGCTGGAGTAGGAGCCCAGATCCACCGGCGAGGTTGCCGTGTCGCCGGTCACCAGGTGGATGTCATCGGGCGATATTCCCAACTCCTCCGCCACCACCGTCGCCAGCATGGAGTCGGAGTCCTGGCCGATGTCCGAGGTGCCACAGTAGACGGTCACTCCACCGCCGCGATCGATCTTGATCTGGGCGCCGGAGTGGGGCAGCGGGTTCCAGTAAATGGGAAGACCGGCGCCCGACAGGTACGTGCTCGCGGCGATGCCGATGCCCTTTCCGGCCGGCAGCTTGCCATGTTTCTCATGCCAACCCGACCTCTCTACCACCTTGTCAATCGCCTCGGGCAGGCCGCAACTGGTCACGCGTAGGTGGTTCACCGTCCAGGAGTTCGGTTGGACGGTGTTTGCCTGTCGCATCTCGGCGGGATCGAGGCGTAGCTCCTCGGCGATCTTGTCCAGCTGGCACTCCACGGCAAAGCGCGGCTGCACGGTGCCGTGGCCACGCTTCGGACCGCAGGGCGGCTTATTGGTGAAGACCCGCCGTCCCTCGAAGCGATAACGGGGCACGTTGTAGGGCAGTGTGTTGAGGGCTCCGGTGTAGTACGTTGTGGCGATGCCGTAGGAACCGTAGGCGCCGCCATCAAGGGTCGACTTGAAGTGCATGGCGGTGATGGCGCCGTCGCTTTTGACGCCGGTACGAATCCACATCTGCACCGGATGCCGGCCGCGATGGCAGTAGAAGACCTCCTCGCGGGTCAGGCCGATCATCACCGGTCGCCCCGCTTTACGGGAGAGCACCGGCGCCACGATCTCGTGGGCAAACGCCTCACTCTTTCCGCCAAAGCCGCCGCCCACCGGCGGAACAATCACCCGGATGTGGCTGGGCGGCATCTCGAGAACCTTGGCAAGCTCGCGATGCAGATAGTGGGGGGTCTGGGTCGAGGACCAGACGGTGACCTTCCCGTTGGGTTCGAAATTGGCCAGCACGGCGTGGTTCTCCATGGGGACGTGCGTGTTGCCCTCGAAGAAGAACGAATCCTCCCGAACGTAGTCGGCTTCGGCGAAGCCCTCGTCGAGGTCGCCAAATTCGAGCACCACATCCTTCTGGATATTCGCTTGCTTGGTCCAGTCGTGAATCTTGGGATTTCGCTCGTCCAGCGCCTCTGGAATCGACATAACCTGAGGAAGAGGCTCGTACAGCACGTCTATAAGGTTGCAAGCCTCCTCGGCCGTCCACTCATCCACGGCCGCCACCGCTGCGACCGCTTCGCCCGCGTAGCGCACCACATCAATCGCCAGGGCGTTCTCATCCTGGCTGGAGGGGAGAATGCCGTAGCGGATGGGGAGCTCGCTCCCCGTGACGACGGCATGAACGCCGCGCAGCGCCTCGGCGCGGGAGGTGTCGATGTGCAGGATGCGGGCGTGCGCGTGCGGGCTCCTGAGCAGCCGTCCGTAGATCATGCGGGGAAGCTTGAGATCGTCAGTGTACTTGGCCGCGCCCACCAGCTTGGCGTGCCAGCCGTACTTGAGCCGCCGTTTACCGACGACGGAGAGCTCCCGGTCGATCATGCCGGCTTCCGGATCGGCTCTTCGCCGCGTAGCTCCTCCGCGGCCTGCTCGACGGCCTCGAAGATCTTGGTGTAGCCCGTGCAACGACAGAGATTGCCGGCCAGAGCGTGCTTGATCTCGTCCCGGCTGGGCGAGGTGTTCCCGTGCAGCAGGGCGGTCCCGCTGATGAGCATGCCCGGGGTGCAGTAGCCGCACTGGGCCCCGCCCGTCCGTGCAAAAGCGCGCTGCAGCGCCCCCGGTTCGCCTCGCTCCGCCAGCCCTTCGACCGTGGTGATCTCCTTGCCGTCGGCCTCGATGGCCAGATACAGACAGGACATCACTGCTTCGCCATCGAGCAGCACCGAGCAGGCACCGCACTCGCCCAACTCGCAGCCATGCTTGGTGCCCGTGAGATCGAGATCCTCCCGCAGCACCTCGAGCAAGGTCTTATACGGCTCGAACGCCACCTGTCGCTCTTCGCCATTCACCCGCAGCGTTCGTAGCTCTTTCATGCCGCATGTATCCGGCACATTCTAGCCCGATTCAACCCGCCGGGGACGATAGTGGGGCCGAGCGTCGGAGGGGCCGGCGGCTACGGGGCGTCCGAGGGCTGGGCGTCGTCGGGGCGGCGACGGCGCGGCGTGCCTCTGGCGATGTCCCAGAGGAAGAAGGGCGCGAGGGCGGCGGCGCCGGCCGCGCATATCACTCCCAGGCTCATCAGAATCTTCTTCTCGGTCGGCATACTCTGAATCTGCCCAACCCAGGTCAGGAAGGGCTGCAGCGTGACTTGCGCCTGGACAAATACCGGGTTCTGGAGGAAGGCTGACGGAATGCTGAGTAGCGGGACGCCCGAATAGAAGAGATGGATGCCAACAGCCGCAAAGGCAGCAAGCAGCACAAGTATGAAGAGCGGAATCCGAAAGTCAGGGCGTTCATCTGATCCCATAGATATTCCTTCGCTCTAGACTACGAATCCACGCGGGTCTCGTAAATGGGTCGCAAGAGGACAATTCGAGACTAGGGCAGTACTCCTTTCGCCGTACTCACCTGGCGAAACCCCAGGCGGCGTCCCTGCCGCCATGCGAAAACCAGGATCGCCGACTGCACGACCATCGCGTTCGTTACCAGAAAAAAGATGATCTCCTCAACGGGACCGTCGACAATCCTCAAGCCGATGATGCGGTTGGCGTGCAACGTCCAGATTCCCAGAGCGATTGCCACGCCGTCGGCTAGCGACAGGTAGGCCGTCATGATCCCCAGGGCGATAAGCAGGACCCTGCGATAGTGCCACAGGGCCCGCCAGCCCACGGCTAGCTGCAACGCGATCACGGGAAACGCCCACACCAACTCGAACGCAAGATAGGTGAGATGCGTCATCGCGGATGATAGCGCTTCAGTAGGATGGTGGTAACCGTCCCGGCAAGCAGCACCTGGAGGAGATAGAAGGCGTACTCTTCGATAGGAACATGTCCGATCAACAAACCGAGAACTCGGTGCGAGCCGTACGACCAAACGCCGTTGGCGATGATCAGGCTGTCCCAGGGCCCGGTATAGACGACGGCCAGGATCGACACGCCCAGCATGGTGACCCAGAACGCTTCGGATTTGGGGCGGAGATACGCCAGGGCGCACGCGAGGGGGATGCCGAGAAAGGCGCCCAGAAACGCCATGTACGTCAATCTGCCCTCCGAATTCAGGCTGCACAAGCATACCAATCAGGAGTTCTCGCCACAGTTCCGTCGATTGTGCTCGCGGCCGCTGCCGCGCTAGTCGGCGGCCTGCCATCACCGCTGGAGGGAATCGCCCAAACCTTGATGGAATGGACTCCGGTGGGGTTGGCGAGCGTTCTGCTGCTGCACGCCGGAACTCTCGCTCGACCTGGCGCGTTGCTAGGCTCGTTCGCGATCGCTTTGCTGATCGGCGGCATCGCCGGCGTCGTCGCCGTTGCCGGGGGCCAGGTTAGTCGATTGCTCGGCCTGGTCCTATCGGCTGGTTTGCTTGCATCTGTCCTGTTTCTCCCTGGACCCGCGGCGGCGTGGCCGATTGATGTTGTCGCGGGTGCCACCTATCTCATTCTCCTTGCGATCCTGTCCCGCCCTCATTCTTTCCATCGGGATCGTCGCGACGCGCTGGTTCGATCTGTAGGGATCGTGGCGGGAGCCGCGGCGCTCCTGGGTTTCTTACAGCTCCAGCCTGTTCTCTATTCCTTATCGACGCGGCGCCTCTTCACGTTTCACCGTCCCCGGGGATTCCCCGTCTCGGGATTGAGCGAGCTCGTGACTCCCACCCGGAAGTTCTACGTCATGGACAAGGTGCTGCAGTACCCAGACGTTGTTCTGGATGATTGGAGGCTGCGGCTAACCGATGAACGAGGACGTTCCCGCTCTATGACCTTTCACGACCTTTCGCGGCTTCCGCGTCGCGACACCTACGTGACGCTGGAGTGCGTCAACAACCCGGTCGGCGGGCCGCTCATCGGGAACGCGCTCTGGACCGGCGTGCCGCTCATGTCTCTTCTCGGCGGCGCTACCGCGCGCAGCGGGACGGTCACGTTCTCGGCGGCGGACGGATACCAGGAGACGATGCCGTTGGCGACGCTGGCTCGAAGCAGGGCCATGCTGATCTACGGCATGAACGGGGACCTGCTCCCGCGAGAGCACGGGTTTCCGGCGCGCTTGATCGTGCCCGGCATGTACGGCTATCACAGCGTGAAGTGGCTTACCGGCGTCCAGGCTACGCGGGCTGCCACGGATAATCTCTGGACGTCTCATGGCTGGACGGACGGTGCCGTCCATATCATGAGCAGGGTTGACGTCGCGCGGCGCTCCGGTGATCTTGTCTTTCTGGCGGGCATCGCATTTGCCGGCAGCCGTGGCGTTGGCGCGGTCGAGGTGAGGGCTGATTCCGGACCGTGGCGACGAGCGCGCGTTAGACAAGCGGCCGGGCCCGATTCATGGGCACAGTGGGCTATTCGCATTCGGGCCACGGCCGGATCGCGCCTACAGGTGCGGGCCATTGACGCTGTCGGGCAGGTCCAGGACGGCGTTAGCCGGGGCGCATATCCAAACGGCGCGACCGGCTGGCCCTCGGTGAACGTTTGAAAGTCTGGCTTGTTGCCGGTCTGCAGCTTCTCATCGGTTGGATGGCTGACCGGCACTATCGTTCGTTGCCGGAAATGCCGGCTGCGAGCTCGGAAGCGGACGGACACGTGTCCATCATTGTGCCGGCTCGCAATGAAGAACAAGCTCTGCCGCACTTGCTTGAATCGCTGGGAGGGTTGGATTATCCCGACTACGACGTGCTCGTGGTCGATGACGGGTCGACCGATCGCACCGCCGCCGTTACTCGGCAGGCGGGAGTAGACGTTCTGCGGGTCGAGGGGCCGCCGGCCGGCTGGACCGGGAAGACCTTTGCCTGCTTCACCGGAGCCGAAGCTACCGACGGCCGTTGGTTGCTGTTTACCGATGCTGACACGGTACACGGCCCGCGAAGCCTCTCGGCGGGCCTGGAGTTGGCCCGTCGTGAACAAGCAGAGGTCGTGTCGCTCTTGGCGCAGCAGCGGTGCCGAAGCGTCTGGGAACGCCTACTTCTTCCCTATGCCTACGCCCTGTATTTCGCCGGCGCCAGGCGCCCGAATCAAGCCGGCGGCCCCGGCATCGCCAATGGCCAGTACATCCTGATCCTTCGGGAGGCCTACCGGCGGATCGATGGGCACCGGGCCGTGCGCGGGAGCATAGTCGAGGACGTGCGCCTGGCGCGTGTGGCACAAAGCCACGGCATACACGTTGTATTGGCCAGAGGCGAGGACCATCTCGACGTGAGCATGTACCGGGATTTGGCGCATCTATGGGAGGGGATGGGGAAGAACGCATCGCGCTTTCTCAGGGAGCAACCATCCACCGGAGTCGTCACGGCCCTCGCCGGCATGATACTCGGCTCCTCCATCGTGCTCGCATCGCGCTGCCCGTGGCGGCAGCGCCTGGTGCTGCTGGCTTGCCCCGCGCTGGCGCTCGCGCCCTGGTACCGCCGGTTCGGGGTGCACCCGCTGCTGGCCGTGCTGCACCCGCTCACCGCCGCGGTCTTCCAGGTCCTGGCGCTCGATTCTCTTCGCAAGCAAGTAACCGGCGCGACATGGAAGGGGCGGCGCTATTGAGGGACTACGCGTTTCCGTGGGATTTGTTTGGCGGCCTGGTTCGCGACATTCCACGAGGACATCGGTCGGTGAATAGAGAGGCCGCGTCGATGGTGGCGCGACTCCCAAACCCTCCGCACATCTCGGGGACAGAGAATATCCCGCTTCAGGGACCGGCCGCAATCGCTGCGAATCACTATCAACGTCGCGGCCTATGGATCGCCTGGCCGGGAGCAGTCATAACAAATGCTGTGGCGGCCCGTCGAGAAGACAACCAGGAAATGCACTGGTTGGTCACGGGCGGACTTCGATGGCAACAATGGCGCCAGTCCGGAGCGGTGGTGCCCCTCACTCGGTTCCTGTTTGCCGCCATGGCACGCGCCTATCAAATGTCGGCGGTTCCTCTGGACGATGTCGCCGGGCAGGCGCGGGCTGTGCGCCGCTGGCTGCGGTGGCTCAGGCAGGGAGAAGTCGCCGGCATCTTTCCGGAGGGTCTGGCGGGACGAGGAGGGGTGCTGGGCGAGGCGGAGGACGGCTTCGAGCCGCTCTGCCATCTGCTACAGAGAGCCAATATCCCGATTGTGCCGGCAGGAGTCTGGGAGAGAGATCGACAGATCGTCCTCCGGTTCGGACAACCCGTGAGCGGGGCGACAGCGGATGAGGTGATGAAACGCATCGGCGCTCTCCTTCCGCCCGAGCTGCAGCCCCCGGTCGCGAGTCGCTAGGTGGCGCGCTGGGCCCGCGCGGCTAGACTCCTCGATCTTCCGGCTGGCAGCAAGGTTCTCGACCTCGGATGCGCTTTCGGCTTCGGCACGGGATTGCTCACCGGACGCTACCAGGCTTTTGGTCACGACCTCTCCGCCTCGTATATCCATCGAGCGCGGCGTCGGGTGCCATCGGCCGTTTTCACGCTCGGTCCCGCAGACCGGATACCTTACGGCGATGGGTACTTCGACGGCCTGCTGCTGCTCGATGTGCTGGAGCACGTGCCGGACGAGCAAGCGGTGATCGAGGAGGTATCGCGGGTGCTGCGACCCGGCGGGAAACTGGTCCTCAGCGTGCCCAACGCCGGCCTCTTCGCCGGCATGGATTCCCTCAACCTCTATCGGAGGATTCTCGGCGATAATGCCGCGGCCCCCACGGACGATCCATCCTGGACGATCTCGCCGCATCATCGCCACTATGCGCTGACGCGTTTGCAAGAGCTTCTCGGCGATGCCTTCCGCATTCAGCAGATCCGTTACAGCGGCTGGGGACTGGCCGAACCCGTCAACCTCGCACTGCTGCTGCTCTTCCGTCGCATGCCCCGCCTGTACGAGGTAGTGCAGTACCTCTACTTCGGCGTCTACCTGGCGGAAGATTTGGTCCCGACCGGCGACCGCGGCTATCACCTGATGTTAGTGGCAGAACGTCGTGACTCGGCCGCCTCAGCGGCCATCCTGTGCGCGCCCGAGACGGGCCCTTAACGATTGCTCCGAGCCCCGATCCTGCCCGACTGCTAAGGGACGCTGCCCCTCGGCACCACCCACGTCGCCGGCTGCCCGGTCACGCCGGCTATCCGCTCCCGACTGGATCAACGCGTCACTCTGGTCGCTACCGCCGGATGTCGCATCCCGGCAAGGGCGCCGGTGTCGGCCAGCACCAGAGGCGGCCGCCATTGCTGTCGGCCCTCACTCACGTCCCCACGCCGAGCTTCGGATTTCATCTGCATCGCAATCCAGGTTTGTCAGGCGTTCGATTGTCCGGCGCCGTGCTCGGGCAGTCACGACCTCCCGCAGCGCCAGGTCAATCGTTTCCTTGATTCCCTGCGAGCCTAGGATATCCTGCGCCTGTCGCAACAGGGTTTCGTCGAGATTCAACGTCGTCTTTCTACCGTGAGCCATACTTATCGTCCTCCGACGGAATCATATACTTCGTAGCAACAGACGTGTATATCGTGAGGTCCGTCAGCGTCGTAGCGACTTTACCTCGAAATAAACCCCTGAAAGCTGGGCAGCAGGGTGGCAGGCAGACGTCCCGTAATCACCGTGCCCTCAACGCGGTGCACTTCGCGCTCTACCATGCCACGCTCTCGGAACAGCGAAACGAGCTCGGACTCTGTGTACGGAATTTGCACACGCACCGGCACGAGGTCGGCACTCAGCGCTCGCGCCACCCGTCCGAGCAGTGCCTCAAAGCCGAAACCGGTCGCGGCCGAAATCGCCACGGCGTTGTCGAAGCGTTTTCGCAGCAACGGCAGACGCGTTGCCTCAATTCGATCGACTTTATTGAGCGCCGTGACTCGCGGCTTGTCCGCCACGCCCAGCGTCCGCAGCTCCGCTTCTACCGTGGCAGCCTGCTCGTCCATGCGTGGGTCTGATACATCCAGGACATGCATGATCACGTCCGCCTCCACGATCTCCTCGAGCGTTGCTCGAAACGCAGTCACCAGGTCAGCCGGCAGCTTCTGTATGAATCCCACTGTATCGGTGATGAGAATCGGCAGGCCGCCGGGTAGGGACAGCCGGCGCGTGGTGGGATCAAGCGTGGCAAAGAGCTGATCGGAACTCAGAACTCCGGCGCTGGTGAGACCGTTCAGCAGGCTGGACTTGCCGGAGTTCGTGTAGCCGACGAGGGCCACCGCCGGAATTCCGGCGGCCTTGCGCTGCCGGCGATGCAACGCGCGCTGACCTCGAACCTGGTCTATGGTCCGCTCGAGCTCGGCAATGCGATGTCGTATTCTTCGCCGGTCGGTTTCGAGCTTGGTTTCGCCCGGGCCCCGGGTGTTGATGCCTCCGCCGAGCCTGCTCAACGTTGTGCCCTTCCCGGCGAGTCGGGGCAGGAGGTAGCGGTACTGTGCCAGCTCTACTTGTAGCTGGCCCTCGCGGCTTCGCGCATGCCGCGCAAAAATCTGCAAGATTACAGCGGTACGATCCAGCACCTGCGCATCAACAACCGTTTCGAGGTGACGCTGTTGAGCCGGCGACAACTCATCGTCGGCGATGATCGTATCAAAGTTCAGTTCCGTGCGGTCTGCGCGGATCTCTTCCAGCTTGCCCTTGCCCAGATACGACGTCGGCTGCGGCCCGCGAAGACGCTGGCTGAACACTCCCACCACCTCGAGGCCCGCCGTTTCTGCCAATCGCCGCAACTCCGCCAGGGAATCGCTCACTCGCCACGGCTGCCCCGGAGCATCTACTCCCAACAAGATCGCGCGGGATCGAACTGCTTCTATAGTGACCAGCTCCGTGAAAATCGAGTACTCATCGCCAGGTGTAGATCGAGGTGCCGTGGCTTCGAAACGCCAGTCTCATGAAGTGGCCGAACTTGTCCAGGCTCGCCGTTGTAACACCCTGAATATCTCGCTCCTGCTGGCCCACGATTACATACTGAACCCGATAGTGATAGAGCAGGCGGCGGGCCACTGACTCGTTTGTGGTCGTGTACACCGTCTTGACATCGGCAGCTCGTACGGCGATGTCCGCGTTGCCGATTCTCCACTGCTGCTCGTGCCCGATCCAGCCCATCACGGCCGGCATCCCGGTGAACGTCGAAACACGGGCGGCAGTCGAGTAGTCGTTACCAACGGCCTCCAGCTCTACTGCGTGACTCGAAGCATGCGCCCGGAGCCACACGATCGCATCGTAGTCACCCGGCGCCGATTTTGCGAGCCAGGCCATTCCGTTCAGGCTTTGAATTCCTGCGCCCGCGTAGGTGGTCGCGGGAGCCAGCACGGTGTAGACGGCACCGCCTGCCGCCCCGAGGCTCAGAAGCCCGATGGCGAGGAGCGCTACGCCGCGAGGTGCAAAGCGGCGTAGAATGCCCCAGCCTCGATACGCGCCGTAGGCACCGGCGAGCCCCAGAAGTACCCAGGCCTGATAGTAGAACTTGAAGACGGTGTTCATGCGGTAGTCCGCGCCACCGGCGAACACATCGCGGAGGTAGATGAGCTCCGTAAGTGCCAGGACCAGGCAGGCCACGCCGACGGCCGTCAGCGCCAGCACATCATTTGGGCGGGGCTGATTGGTGTTCAGCACTCGCCAGAGCACGAACGCTCCAGCACTTCCGAGAACGAGATCAATCAGTAACGGCCACAGCTGGAATAGGCTCGCGAGAATAGCAAGCGCGATCAGTCCTCCCGCAAGCACCAGCGATGACAGTCCTCCCTGCCCGGCAGCGAAGCCCAGCGTCACGCTGCCGCGTTCGGCGGAAAGGTCGAGGGACTCCGGCTCCGGTTGGACGAGCCAGGCGAGAGACCCGACCAACAAAACGGCGCCGGCCAAAAAGAGGCCGAACACCTGAATGAACTGGAAGATGTCGGATCGCGTCGTCACAACGCCGAGTCCGTCCGCGAGCGAGCGGAAGTGCAGGAAGAATGG
>JBOGSL010000032.1:0-4200 GCA_050695395.1 Chloroflexota bacterium
GCTGCGATCGTGAGCTTTTTTTGGAACTGGGAGGCTTCTCAGAGCGGCTTCAGCTCGGCGAGGATCTGGACTTTCTTCGGCGGCTGCGGGATGTACGAGGGCGCGAGGCGGTCGGACACATCCGGGAGAGCTTTATCCTCACCTCCGCCCGGCGCCTCCGCCGCCTTCCGTTTCATCTCGCGATGCCCGGCATGTTTGCCCGCTGGGTGCTGGCGTTTGCCGGGATCTGGCGAACCAGGCCATATTGAGCGGCGGGGACAGGTACATATCTTGCCGCTATTCAGACCGGATCAAAGCCGTGTACTATCCCCCTGCCGCGAGGTTTTGCAGTGGATTCCGACCAGAACAGCGCCATCGAGCACCTGATCGAAGAGGCCGAACAACTTGGCCATCTCACCCAGGCCGAGATTGTTGCTGCAATTCCGGAGGCAGCCACGGACGTTGACCTGATGGAAGCGATCAGCGAGCATCTTCGCCACGAGGGCGTGGATATTGTCGATGAGGCCGATCACCCGCAGGAGCCAGACGAGGAAGAAGAGGAGATCGCCGAGGCCACAGATGCCGAGGGCAACGGCGTTACCGACTCGGTTCGACTCTACCTACGAGAGATTTCGCGCGCGCCGCTGCTCAACCACGACCAGGAGATCGAGCTTTCCAAGCGCGTCGAAGAGGGCGACGAGGAAGCGGTACAGATTTTGGTCAGGTCCAACTTGCGCCTGGTGGTGCACGTTGCCAAGCGCTACCTCAATCGTGGCTTGCCGCTGCTCGATCTCATTCAGGAGGGGAACTTTGGGTTGATGCGCGCCGTTCAGAAGTACGACTGGCGCCGGGGCTTCCGCTTCTCGACCTATGCCACCTGGTGGATCCGCCAGGGCATCACCCGGGCGATCGCGGACAAAGCGCGCACCATTCGCCTGCCAGTCCATATCCAGGACCGGGTGCGAGTGATGAATCATGCCTGGGAAGACCTGTCACGTGAGCTGGAGCGCGGGCCGACGAATCCCGAGCTCGCAGAGCGCCTCGGCATCACCGTCGACGCACTTCAAACCCTGCTCAACGCGCTGCCCGCGCCCATCTCGATCCACAAAGGGGTCGGCGAGGAGGGCGAAGAGGAGCTTGAAGGCTTCGTTGAGGACAAGCTGGCCGTCGATCCCGAGGAGACGGCGGCCGATCAGGTGATGAAGGCCGACATCATGAAAGTGCTCGGCTCGCTTCAGCCCCGCGAGACGGAGATCCTTCGGCTGCGGTTCGGACTGGGGGATGAGCAACCCCACACCCTCGCAGAGGTTGGCCAGATCATGGGCCTGACCAGAGAGCGCGTCCGCCAGTTAGAAGGTCGCGCCCTCCGCAAGCTCCGCGAGCCGGAGCCCGCCGCAAAGCTGCTCGTCTACCACTAGTTGCTCAGCTGTGTTGACGGTTGCCAATCAACGGGGGCCGCGAGAAAGAGCCAGAGAAGGGAGAAGAGCGTTCCAACGCCCGCGATCAGGACCGTCGGGCGAACCCCGATCGCTTCCCCGAGCACTCCGCCCGCCACGGCGCCGAGGGAGCCCACGCCCCAGGAGATGACGCGCGTGGTTGCTGTCACACGGCCTTGCAACGGCGCAGGAACCGTAACCTGGCGAAAGCGACGGAGGGTGCGCGTGGACACACCCAAATGCTTGGCCGCCTTGTCGAGCGTGAACCAGTCGTCCGCCATTGTCCAGCCTCCCTAGACATCCCCTGACAGAATACGCGCCGGACGGCGATCAGCTGGACAATGGCGACTGGAGTGGGCTTGATGAACAGTCGTAAGCATCTCGCCTCCCCTGTGTCTCAACGCCCGGCCGCCCGTTGGGCGCCAGTTTCTACGGACGTCGACCAACATGCGCTAGGGCGATATTGCGCTGCGCCGCCTCGCTTCGCTCGCGGCACGGCCACAGAGGGCCGAGCTACAGATTGTAGACGTCCGCGGTACGGGAGGCTACGGAATGCCGCGGCCTGTGGGCGCTGTCGTGCGGGGCTCTGTCCCTGCGGCGCGAGCGAAGCGAGGGGCTGCGATTCGGCACAAGACGCCCGTCGTCCGACGGCTCGCCACAGGAAGCTGCTCCGCCCGTCTTACGGTTGTGACGACGACCCTTGTCCCCGCGCTGTTGCCTTCGACTTCGCCTTAGCCGGCTTGTTCTTCACTCGGTACCCTTCCCACTCTTCGAACGGCAGCATGCCGAGGCACCCGAGCATACCGATCGTCCAATTCGTCTTTTCCACGCCGAACGACGGCAGCTCCATCAGGCGGGAGGCAAGGTTCTGCACGTCCGAAGCTTGGTCCCACAGCAGTGATGTCTCGCCGCCATAGCACTCGAGCACTGCTTCGGCGAGTTGCCGCGTAAGAGCAGCAAATTTGTTAGGGAAGCGGTGCAACGCCGGTTTCTGCGCGAAGGCTTCCTGCACCGCGTCGCCCTCCACGGCCAACCTGTCCACGTCCAGATGGCCCAATCGCTCGCGAAGCTTGTACGGGATGGCGAAGGCACGTCTCGTGGCGAACTGGCTATCGGTCAGCACGCCGAGGAGCAGGGCAAAGGCGTTCTGCTGCAGAAAGAGATCCGCTTCCGGATCATCGCTCAGCGTGACGCCGCGACCCTCGCTCAGCGGCGCCAGCCACTCGAGCCGCTCTAGCTTCGGCACTCAATCCTCCCGCGCCATGATACCGTCGACTCGCGGCGAGCCTGAGCACTCTGGCCCTCAATCCAGCCGAATCCTCGGGTCGATCCAGGCCTGGGCCACGTCCACCAGAATGTTTGCCAGCACCACAAAGACCGCACTCACCAGTACGGTTCCCATGATGAGATTGGTGTCGTCGTTGCTGATCGCGTCGTACGCCAGCTTGCCCACGCCAGGCCACGCGAACACGCTTTCCACCACAACCACGCCCCCGAGAAAGTAGCCCATGTCGAGTCCGATCTGCGTGATGATCGGTCCCACCGCATTCGGGAGGGCGTGCCGCAGAATCACCTTGTGCCGGCTCAACCCTTTGGCCCGGGCGGTGCGCACGTAGTCGCTCCGCAGCACGTCCATCAGCGTGACGCGCAGCAGCCGGCTGTACCAGATCGCCCCGCCCGCTCCCAACGTTATCGCCGGCAGCACGATCGACGATCCCTGGTCGGCTCCTCCCAGAGGGAAGAACGGCCAATGGAACGCCAGGATCAGCAGGAGGAAATTCCCCAGCACGAAGGGCGGCATGGAGAAGATGATGAGAGTCGTGACCAGCGTGCCGCGATCGACCGAGCTTCCCGGCCGGAGGCCCGCCGCCAGTCCGAGTGGGATACCGATAGCAAGCTCAACCAGCAAGCCGCACAGCCCGAGGATGCCGCTGTAGGGTAGTCGCTCCAGGATGGCGGGCAGCACGCCCTCGGAAAGGCTGTAGGAGCGACCAAGATTACCCTCGAGCAAGTGCACCAGGTATCGCCAGTACTGCACCGGAAGGGGCTGGTCGAGGCCATAGGCGTGACGGATGTTGGCCAGCGCGGCGCGGGTGGCGTGGATGCCGGCGATGTTCCGCGCCGGATCGGCAGGGACGGCGAAGGCGATCACGAACGTGATCACGGATACGCCGAGCAGCACGAGCACTCCCCAGCCCAGACGGCGGACCAGATAGGCGATCACAGCTCAGGCGCGATGTGGATCGACAGCGTCGCGCAGCGCATCACCCAGAAAGTTGAAGCCGAGCACGGTGACGAACAGAGCGAGGCTGGGATAGAGGATCAACCAGTAAAACTGCATGGTGTTGGGATCGGCGCCATCGTGGATCATCCGCCCCCAGCTCGCCGCGGGGTCCGGTACGCCTAGCCCCAGGTACGCCAGGCTGCCTTCGAACACGACCGTCAATGCCATGCCCAGGGTCGCGTAAACAATGATCGGGGCCAGCAGGTGGGGCAGGATATGGTCCGTTACGATGCGGTGATCCCGCAGCCCGGTCACTCGCGCTGCCTCGATCCAGGCTCCTTCACGCAGTGCCAGTACCTGGCCATACGTGATGCGGCACACCGCCGTCCAGCTGACCAGGGCTATGACGATCACGATGACGTTCACGCTGGGCCCTTCGATGCCCACCAGGGCCAGCGCCAGCAGCAAGGATGGGAAGGCAAGCATCATATCGGTGAATCGCATGATGATGCGCCCGGGCCAGCCGGCCCACCAACCCGCCGCGGCTCCGAGGGTCACACC
>JBOGSL010000033.1:0-10667 GCA_050695395.1 Chloroflexota bacterium
GCCTATCGAACACAGCGGCACGGCGCCGGTGTAGATGTCGGTTTCCATGGTGCCGAGTGAATAATACGGGCCGGGCTCCCGGCAAGTCGAGCCAAGGTAGACGCCGGACGGCTCGTTGAAATCGGCCACCGGAAGCTTGAGGATCTGAAAGGCTCGCAGCATGAAGGCGTTCCAGATGGGGGCGGCCCCGGTAATACCGGTCGAGTTGACCATCGGGCTGTCATTTGCGTTCCCTACCCACACGCCCGTGACGATCTGGGGCGTGTACCCGACGGTCCAGTTGTCCGTGAAGGCATTGGTGGTGCCGGTCTTCGCGCCGGCGGGACGGCCGACGTAGAGCGGACTATCGAGACCAAACTCGCAAACTTGCGGCGCACAGCGGGCGGCGTTGTCGGACAGGACGTTGTTCATGACGTAGGCGGCCTGTGGCGAGATGACACGATGCGGCTTGTCCACGCGGTCTTTCTGCCGGTAGGAATACAGCAGCTTGTGCGTGGTCCGATCGTAGACGTATTTGATGGCGATTGGCGGGTCCGTGATACCGCCTGTGGCGAAGGCGCCGTAGGCCGACGTTTCTTGAATGAGGCGTACGCCATGCTCGAGTCCCCCGAGGGTGAGAGCCCAGCCGCAGCAGTTGGTATTGTCTTTCAACAGGCTGCTGATGCCCATTTTGATCGCCTGTTGTGCCACTGTCTCTCGAATCGCTGCCGCCGTGCCGCCCTTCAGGGAAGCATTGTACTGTTCGACACGGACCGCAGGAACGTTGAGCGAGTTGTCCAGCGCGAGGCGCAACGGCACCACGCCGTGCCAGGTATTGTCGTAATCGGTGGGCTCGTACCAGCCTCCATCACCCTGGTTGCCGACATCCGGAATGGCGATCGGACCATCCAGCACGCTCGTTCCCGGCGAGAGACCGTGGGTGAAGGCGTAGACGTAGTTGAACGGCTTGAAGGAGGAGCCGGGCTGACGGGGTGTGTTGGCCATATTGATCTGGCCGGCGATGGCAGCATTGTTGTAATCCGCGCTGCCCACCATGGCGAGGATGCAACCCCGACAGCCAGGACTGGTGTCCATGGATACCAGGGCGCCGTCCGTCACGTTGTAATAGCCCAACCCGTTGACCTGCTGCGTCACAATTGATTGGGCGGCGTTCTGAAGCTGCGGATTCAGGGTCGTGATGACGTTCAGGCCGTCATTTAACTTGCCCTGAAGCTGAGGAATGTTCTGCAGCTGGCTGACCGCATATTGGACAAACTGCGGGTACTTCTTGCCCGCCACGGGGGGCTTGAAGATGGGGAACTTGGCCGGGTTTTTCGTTTCGGCCATATAGCGTTGAATCAAGCCGTAATCGCGCTGGCCGTGCGAGTTGACGAGATAACCGTGATCGTACATAAGCTGCAGCACATATCGCATGCGTTTGAATGCCACGGCGCGGTTGCTGACGGGGTCGTAGAGCGAGGGCGCCTCGGGCAGGCCGGCGAGCATCGCGGCCTGCGCAAGGTCGAGCTGCCAGACGTTCTTGTGGAAGTAGGTCTTGGCCGCGGCCTGCGCCCCGGTGGACTGATTTCCGTAGGGGACGCTGTTCAAGTAGTAGTAGAGGATCTCGCTCTTCTGATACTTCTGGGTTAGCTCCGCCGCCAGTATTACTTCTTTCGCCTTCCGGGTATATGAGGGCGTGTCCTTCAGCATGTACTCGCGTACGAGCTGTTGCGTTATCGTACTGGCGCCCGATACGACGTGGCCTTTGGTGAAGTTGTCGTAGGCGGCCCGGGCGATACTCAGTGGATCGAATCCGAGGTTATTCCAGAAAGTGGCGTCCTCGGTGGCCACGGTGGCGTTCTGCAGCGCCAGGGGAATGCCGGGGGTGTGCGGCCCGACGAGCCAGCGTTCGCCTCGCGCTTTGTAGTCTCTGGTAGTCGCACCCGGCATTCGAAGTGGTTCTACCACTCTTCGGATGCCGGAAGCGCTTGTCAGAGTGTAGAGAAGGTGGCCCTGGCTGTCGCGTATCTCGCTGTTCTGAAACTGGAAACGATGCGAGAAGTTCTTGAGCGTGGGCAGGTTCTGGCCGTAGAAAAGTATCGTCGCGGCGCTCGCCCCGGAGGTAAGCATAGTGAACGCCACGAGCAGTACGATCAGGATATGAATGACCGGATGCGTGCCGCGCGGGCGGTGGGAGCCGACCGCTCGAAAGCTGGTGCGGCGACGCAAGGTTGACGAGCCCATACCGGGCAATTATGCCGTACCGGACGCAGTAGCGTCTATCAAGGAGGCGAGCATGGCGAAACAGGTGTACGTGACGCGAATCATCCCGCAGCCCGGCATCGATTTGTTACGGCAACACGCAAAGGTGGACGTCAACGAGAGTGACAAGCCGCTGTCTCAGCAAGAGCTGCAAGCGAAGGTCGAACAGTACGATGCGTTGGTTACGCTACTGACCGACGACGTCTCCAAACAGGTACTGGATGTGCCGACCCATCTAAAGATTGTTGCCAACGTAGCGGTGGGCTACAACAATATCGACGTGCCCGCGGCAACGGCGAAGGACATCATGGTAACCAACACGCCCGGCGTGCTGACCGACACAACTGCAGATTTCGCCTGGGCACTGCTGATGTCGGTCGCTCGGCGCGTGTGCGAGGCCCAGGCTTTCCTCCGAGCCGGCGAATATAAGGGATGGGGGATTTTGATGATGCTCGGGGAGGATGTGCACGATAAGACGTTGGGTATCGTAGGATTCGGCCGCATCGGACAGGCGGTGGCCAAGCGGGCGCGAGGTTTCAACATGGATATCCTCTACTACGACCCGATGGTGAACGCAGAGGATGTGGCGCCGGCGCTGGGTGCGCGCAAAACAGATCTGAATACGTTACTCTCGCAGTCGGACTATGTCAGCGTCCACACATTGCTGACGGAGGAGACACATCATCTCATCGGCAAGCCGCAGTTCGAGGCCATGAAGTCGGATTCTTACCTCATCAACACGTCACGCGGACCGGTAGTCGACGAGCCCGCGTTGGCGGCGGCGATTCGTAACCACGAGATCAAGGGCGCTGCGCTCGATGTTTTCGAGAATGAGCCGCAGGTCTACGCCGATTTGCTGGAGCTACCGAACGTCCTCCTGACGCCGCACATCGCCTCCGCCTCCGTGGCTACCCGGACCAAAATGGCGACCATGGCCGCTCAGAACGTCATCGACGCGTTCGAGGGAAAGCGCCCGCCCAATCTGATTAACGAAGAAACGTTTAACGGCTGAGAGCTGCGCTAGTCGGAAACCGCTACTACCACCCGGCCACCCACTACCTGCCGAATCTGATCTACATCGAGAACGCCGACCCTACGTATCAGAAGGCCCTCCGGAGTAAGCTCGACCACAGTGCTCGGTTTGCCGGCCCGCACGGCCTCGTCATCCACGACAACGGCGTCCACCCGGCCACCGACCTGTGCCAGCGCCTGCTCCGCCGTCACGGCCGCGGGCTGACCGCTGATATTGGCGCTTGTACCGGTGACCGGCTCTCCCAGGACCTCGAGAACCCGCAACGCCGGGCGGCTGGACGGCACTCGAACGGCGATCGTGCGGCTTCCCTGAAGTATCTCCGGGGGCGCTGACCGGCTAGCCGGGAACACGATCGTCAATGGACCTGGCCAGAATCGGTCGATCAGCGGCCACGCATCGCGAGATACGTCGCCTACCAAGAGAGGAAGGTCCGCTGCCGTCGCCAGCAAAACCGGAACCCGCGCCTCGGGTGGTCTTTGCTTTGCGACAAAGACCTTCTCCACCGCTCCCGGCTGCAGAATGTCGGCGGCCAGCCCGTACAGGGTGTCGGTGGGCAGTACTACGGTGCCCCCGGCCCGGAGGATTGAAGCCGCGCGCACAAGATCCGCTGGATCGCTGCCGGCAAGCACTTCCGTGTCAGTCATAGCGGCGTGAAGGTGGCGATGCGATCGAGTCCGGCGTAATCCGTCAGGATGGCTACCTCTTCGCCAAGGCCGGCCAGAATGTTTCTCGCTTGGTGCGATTGATTGTGGTCGATCTCAATTGCCAGAGGCATTTGCCACCCACGTGTCTTCAACTGAGCGATCAACTCCCTGTACACATCAAGACCGTCGGGTCCGCCGTACAGGGCCAGTGGAGGCTCGAAGCGGACATCAGCAGGAAGGGTTCGCATCAGGTCATCGGAGAGATACGGAAGGTTGGCGATGAGAAGATCCGGCATCTCCGCGAGAGGGTCGAGGAGAGAGCCCGCACGAAAGTTGATCCGATCCTGCAGGTGAAGACGGCACGCATTGCGGCGGGCGACCGTAAGAGCCGCCAGGCTGACATCGGTGGCGACCACCCGCGCCTCCGGGCGTTGCAATGCTACCGCCAGGGCGATCGAGCCGCTGCCTGTGCCGATGTCCGCGATCGACCCGGCCCCCGGAGCCAGGCCGAGGGCAGTCTCGACCAGAAACTCGGTCTCGGGGCGCGGAATCAATACCGCCGGTCCCACCTCGAGCTCGAAGCCGAACCACTCGACTCGCCGCCTCAGGTGCGCGACCGGCTCACCCAGCGCGCGCCTCGCCAGGAGCATGTGGTACGCTTCGGCTTCGGCTGAGCCGACGTCCTGTTGGGGACGGGCGAGGAGCCGCGCGCGATCTCGCCCGAGTACCTCGGCCAGGAGAAGCTCGGCGTCGAGCAAGGCGGTGCGAGAGGGCGCCAATATCTCGGCCCCCTCTCTAAGTCGCTCTCGCACAGAGCCGGTCACCAGGCGCGGGCCCAACCCTCAGGCTCGTGATTCTTCGAGCTGCTCGGTTCGCTCGCTCATCTCCAGCTGAGAGATGAGCGAAGCCAGATTGCCACTGAGTATGGCCGGCAGATTGTGCAGACTGACGTTGATTCGGTGGTCCGTGAGGCGATCCTGCGGATAGTTGTATGTCCGTATCTTCTCGCTTCGGTCGCCGGTTTGGACTTGAGACCTGCGCTGCTCGCCAAGCTCACGCGCCCGGCGCCGCTCTTCGATGTCGTACAACCGCGCTCGGAGGACAGACATAGCGCTTGCTCTATTTTTCAGCTGGGAGCGTTCGTTCTGGCACGTAACGACAACACCGCTGGGGAGATGGGTAATGCGCACGGCGCTGTCCGTGGTGTTTACCCCCTGCCCTCCGTGTCCCTGAGAACGGTACACGTCTACCCGCAAATCCTCAGGCTTGATCTCGATCTCGAACTCTTCGGTTTCGGGCAGCACGATAACCGTTGCTGTCGAGGTGTGAATGCGGCCTCCGGATTCCGTCGCCGGGACGCGCTGGACACGGTGAGTTCCGCTCTCAAACTTGAGCTTGCCGTAAGCGTCAGGCCCGATTACCTCGACGATGACTTCCTTAAAGCCGCCAATCCCGGTCTCGTTGCTGTCCATGAGATCGATGCGCCACCCCTGCTGCTCCGCAAAGAGGCTGTACATGCGATATAGCTCGCCGGCGAAGAGGGCTGCCTCTTCACCGCCAGCCGCTGCCCGGATTTCCATGATGGCGTTCTTGGCATCGTTCGGGTCCCGTGTCACCAACGCCTGCTTGAGCGTTTCAAGCTGCGCCTCCCGCGCGGCTCGAGCTTCGTGTAGAGAATCTCGCGCCAATTCCCGCAACTCAGCGTCGCCTCCATCCGCGAGGATAGCCTCCGCTTCGGCGATGCCCGCCTCGGCCGATTGAAGCTGCCGGTACTGCCTCACGGGGGACGCCAAGCCCGAGTGCTCTCGGGCGTAGCGTTGCAGAAGCGCCATGTCTTGTAGCGTGTCCGGGTCCGCCATCAAGCGTTCCAGCTCGTCGTAGCGCTGCTCCATGGCTCGCAGCCGATCAATCACGAAACGGGCACCGGAATCAAGGCGAGATCGAGTGACTGTGCCGGGACGGCAACTCCGTCGGCTTCCAGAACAGGAAGAAGGGCTGCGATTGCCACCTGGATCTGGTCGTCAGAGGGCGGGCGCGTGGTGAGCTGTTGCATCCACAGCCCCGGCTGAAGCAGCCAACGGACGGGCCCCACATGGTAGTAGCGGACCCCGAGCTGCAACACCTCGTAACCGAGAGCGGCTACCACGGGGACGAGGAGGAGGCGGAGAAGGGCACCCACGAGCAACGGAGGGTGGCCGATCAGGGCGAAGACCAGGATGGAGATTACTACCACCCACAGAAGGAACGCCGTGCCGCAGCGAATATGGACGATGGAGTATTTCTGCACGACGTCGGGCCGAAGCGGAGCGTTCGCCTCGAAGGCGTTGATGGTCTTGTGCTCGGCTCCGTGATACTGAAACACCCGGTTCATCTGGCCGAGATGACCTACTACCGCAAGATAACCGAGGAAGATGCCGAGGCGCACCAGTCCCTCCAGCAGGCTGGAAAGCAGGCCCGAATGCACCACATACAAGCCGGCTTGCGCAGCCAGCAACGGTAGCAGGAAGAACAGGACGACTGCGAACCCCAGCGACAACACAAGCATCACGGCGAGAAGCCCGCGCGGCACTTCCCGCCCTAGCTCACCTCGCGCCTGCACATCCACCGACATCAGCATCAGCCGCGTGCCCAGAACAATCATTTCCCAGAGCACGAGGAGACCGCGGATCAAAGGTAGGCGGCCGATCCGGCCGTGGCGCAATATCGAGGGCAGCTCCTCGGAGTACGTCACCAAGGAGCCATCGGGGGCACGCATGACGACGGTCGCCCTCAAGCGGCCGCGCATCATCACGCCCTCGATGACCGCCTGCCCGCCGTACCGAATTGTCGCCAAGGTGCCTCCTCGGCTGGATGCTCTTTAGGAGCTCTCCAGGTTGAACCGCTTGCGGAAGCGCTCTACTTGACCGGCGGAGTCAACGATGCGCTGCGTCCCCGTGTAGAAAGGGTGACAGACGGAGCAGACGTCAACTTTTAGTTGCGGGCGGGTGGATCTCGTCTGGAACGTGTTACCACACGAGCAGACAACGGTTGACTCAACGTAATCGGGATGGATTCCCGGCTTCATGGATATTCCTCTCTGGCGGGCACTGTCCGCGCCTCGATACTAGCCAATCGAGTGGTCAATGTCGATCCTTTGGGTCGCTAACTGCGAAGCAGGTGGATCACTGTGCGAACCTGCTTGATCAGGCCGGGCGCCGTCCGAAGAACGGACAAAGACAATTTGGCTGTCTGGAACTTATCGCGCTGATCCGGGCGGACGGGCTCCTTGTGAAAGTATTCGGCAAGCCGAAGAGCCAGGCCGGCCGAGACGCCTGCAGCAGTCAGCGCGCTGGTCGCGATAGAAAGCTTGCGAATCGTCGGTGTTTTCGGTTGTAGCGGCTCATCCGGAACCTTAAACTGCGGCACCGTCGACTCCTCCCTTTCTTTCTCTCTAGCACTTGACGAACGGCCGATTCCGCATATTGTAGCCATTTTCGCGAGCTTTCGGCAAGGGTTTATTGTTCGCGGCGAGCCGGAGCCGGCGGGCCGGGCTGTAGCATTAGTGGAATTGGAGCGAGGTGAACGAACGGGTCGGAATGTAATTCTCGGTGTGACCGGCAGCATAGCCGCTTTCAAGGCGGTCGAGCTGGCTAGCCGGCTGGTACAGACGGGCCATGTGGTGCGGGTAATCCTGACACCTGGCGCGACGCACTTCGTCACTCCCCTCAGCTTCGAAGCGATTACGGGCCATCACGCCCGCGTGTCCGTTTGGGACGACACGGATAGCGAATCAGCCATGGGCCACCTCGATCTCGCGCGCTGGGGCGAGGTGATGATGGTCGCGCCCGCCAGCGCCGGAGCGATCGCACGTCTGGCGTTAGGTCTCGGCGAGGACATGCTCGGCGCCGTCGCCCTCGCCTTCGAGGGCGATCTCATCGTGGCCCCGGCCATGGAATCTGCTATGTACCGCCACGACGCCACCCAAAAGCACCTTGCAACCTTGTCGGAGCGAGGCGCGGTGGTCATTGGTCCGGCGGAAGGAAGGCTAGCATCGGGCGCGACAGGAGTGGGGCGCATGGCCTCTATCGGCGACCTCGTGGCGGCGCTATCGAACGACGGCGACCTCAGTGGCAAGCGAGTGGTGATCACCGCGGGCCCGACCCACGAGGCGATCGATCCTGTCCGGTTTATCGGAAATCGAAGCTCCGGGAAGATGGGTTATGCGCTAGCCGCCGCGGCCGGCCGGCGGGGCGCCGAAGTCCTGCTTATCTCGGGCCCGGTTCATCTGACGCCGCCGGCAGGCGTTGCGCTCGTCAATGTCGAATCGGCTGAGCAGATGCGGGATGCGGTGCTTGCCGCGCTGCCCGGCTCGTTTGCGCTGGTGATGGCGGCAGCGGTAGGGGATTTCCGGCCCGAGCGGGTGTCGAGCGATAAGCTCAAACGTCAATCACGTCACGTGAATCTGGAGCCCACCGTGGATATTGCGGCGGAGGCCGCCTCGAAGTTTCCGGATGCAATCCACGCGGGTTTCGCCCTCGAGACTGCGGATCTACTGGCGGCCGCGCAGAAGAAGCTGGCAGCAAAGGGGCAAGACCTGGTGGTCGCCAACGCCCTGGATGAGACCAACATGCCGTTTGGGCGGGACACGAATCGCGCGACGCTCGTGACGGCCGAAGGATTCCGCGAACTGCCGCTCATGAGCAAAAGCGCGCTGGCCGGCTTTATCTGGGATGAGATAGCGAAACTCGCGGCCCGTCGGACATCTCCTTCGTCGTAGCCGAGCGGCTCTCTCAGTTCTGCGCCGGACGACGCCTCGCGGCGGGAGTCGCGGTTCATCGTATTGACGTCACTTTCCGCATCTCCCTATACTTTGAGGCGAATACACTCGCGCATGCGCTCGTGGCGGAATAGGTAGACGCGCTAGGTTGAGGGCCTAGTTCCCGCTTTAGGGAGTGCTGGTTCAAGTCCAGTCGGGCGCACCACCCGAGAGACGTCTCGCTCTGTCGAGGCGTCTCGATTTTTACGCTCTCTCCGCGGCCTTTCGCTTGATTCGTCGAAGAAAGCGCTCGAGGTCGATGACGAACCGCTCGTGCCTGCCGTCGCCCACTAGCTCGTGCTCGTCGTGGGCTTCCACGTCGAAGAACAGCTTTCGCCCCTCGATCGCAGTGAGCACTGCCCGAGCAGTGACCGTCTCGCCCGGAGGCGTCGCCGCGAGATGGCGCACATCGACGTGTGTTCCCACCGTACCTTGCCCGGGCTCGAGCCAACCATCAACCGCAAGGTGGGAGGCGGTTTCCATGAGGCCGATGAGGTGCGGGGTGGAGAGCACCGGTACTCCACGGTTCCCGGTCGCCGCAGCGGTCATGTCATCGGTCACCACAACTGTTCGTTCGAAGCTCAGTCCCGGGTGCAGCGCCTCAGAAGCCATCGCCTGATCATACGCCCCCCCGACGCGCGATAGGACCGCGTCTCACCGAACTTGGCCGGAGCGCACATTGTTCCAGACACCGCGCGTTTCCCGTTACCGCTTGTCACTGAGGGTTTATAGCGCCGGGAGACAACGTCGACGATACGATGGCGCAGAGGTAGTGACGATGCGATGGTTGATCGGAGCGGTTGTAGTGGGGGTCGCCGCTGTCGTGCTCGCCTTGCTGCTCACGCTGGTGGGAGCCGCGGCAGGGGTGGCGATTGTGCTCGGCCCTGCGGTTCTGGTGGTAGGTGCGATTCTTATGCTCGTCCTGGCATTCCGAGAGAATGTAACGGAGTGATTCGGGCCGTTGGTTACCTGTTGGCGAGCGCGGTGGTCTGGTTTGCCGAAGGGTATGTTTTCAGCACGTTCCTGCATTTTTCGCTCGCGCAGAATGTCACGCTAGCCATCATCTACGCGGTGCTCTTCGCGGTCGCGGTCTGGTTGCTCCTACGGTTCGCCGTCGCCCAGGACGAGAATCTTGCGTCCTGGCGATACCTGTCGTTGGCACCCATGCTGGTTGCCATTGTTGGGTCCTTCGTCTCGATTCTCCTCGTCGTGCTGGTTGCCGCCTCGGGGTCGCCGACGGCGAGATAACGCATGCAATACTGTTGGTAAGCATTGCAGCGATCGTGTAGAGCGCCGCAATATGTGCGCACGAACACAAGTGGGGGCTGAACCATGGGGGAACCACGAGCGCGACAGGCGCCGTACGCGCCGGCCTCCAGTCTCCAGGAGTTCTTCGACAGTATCCGCTCCGTGCCGGCGCCGGCCCGCGTCAATGTCGATTTTCTTCGGAAACTGGGAGTAGCGCGGGGAAACGAGTATCCGATGCTCAACGCGCTAAAGTTCCTGAGCGTCATCGATGAGCGAGGCGTACCGTCTTCGGCCTATCCCCTGTTGCAAACACATGAGCGCTTCCAGTCAATCCTTCGTGACTTGACCATGAGCGCCTACGAACCCTTGATCGCACTGGGCGGGATCGCGTTGTCCAACGAAGATCTCCGCCACTATTTCGAGCGGACGAGCTCTCCCCCTCAGGCGACCAAAGCCGCGGCCTTCTTTCGTTCTCTGGCGTCGATGGCAGGCCTCAACGAGCACAGCACGGGATCCGAGAGCGCTCCCGCCATGATGAGCCGCGAGGGTGCCCGGACTATCCGGACGACGCCCGAGGACCTTCGAGTCTTGTTGGAGGCCAAACGAGATCTGATCCAGAAACTTCCGGCGCCGACCTCCGATTGGAGTCCGGAAGACTACACGCGCAGGTTCGAGCGCTTCCTGGACGTGTTGCGCAATCTCGATC
>JBOGSL010000034.1:0-2022 GCA_050695395.1 Chloroflexota bacterium
ATTCACTGCTGGCCGTGCAGCTCTTCGCGCGCATCAAGAGCTCGTTGGGGCGGAATCTGCCGATGGCGAGCCTCTTCGAAGCGCCGACGATCGCGCAGATGGCCCGCATCCTGCAACAGAGTGCCACGGCCGGCGCCTGGGGTAGTTTGCGCGCCATCAAGCCGGAGGGCGACAGGCCACCGCTCTTTCTCGTGCCAGGTATCGGTGGCGATGTCATTGTGTATCACGAGCTTGCTCCGCTGCTTGCGCCCGAACAGCGGGCCTACGGTCTGCAGCCCCCGGGACTCGATGGGATCCAAAAGCCGATCCAAAACATGGCGAAGCTTGCGGCCCACTTGGTGAAGGAAATCCGCGCTCTGCAAAAGCATGGACCCTATTACTTGGGCGGATTGTGCGTCGGAGGCGTGGTTGCATTCGAGATGGCCCACCAACTCATCGCGGCCGGCGAAGATGTGGCGCTGCTCGCGCTGTTCGAGACTTGGCCGCCCTCGGTCCACCGAGCGGGAGTGATTCCGCAGTTCATGCCTCCCTTCCTCAACGTACCTATCGCACTCGGCAATGGAATTGCACGACTTCCCGGCGCATTGCTGCGCGCGCGGCCCAAGCAGTGGTTATCTCACTTACGCGGGCGGTTGAGATCGGCCCATGAGATTGTCGCGGGCCGTAACGTGTACGAAGCGGATACCGCTGGCCTGTACACAGGCTTGGTCAGCCGCGCTACGTACTGGGCTATGTATAAATATTTCCCGCGGATCTACCCGGGGAGAATCGTGCTCTTCATTGCGTCCGACCGCCCGCTCGTATCTCGTCCGGATGGACGGCTGTTGTGGCGGAAGCTGGCCAAGTACGGCTGTCAGATATATTACGCTGGTGGCAATGACAGCAGTGCGATGCTCAAAAGACCGCACGTCGAATTGATTGCGCGACACCTGGCACAGGAGATCGAACGGGCCGCCGCAGAGCGCGAATCTGAGTCTCGAGTGCTCGCGCCGGGGTCGGTCGGATTTCGCGCGCGCGGCGACCGGCTGCTGGAACTGTCTGATTCAAAATCATCGCCGTGAAAATCGAGGCAGCGTGTTGCTCAAAGCTGCCTTGATTCCTCACCGCATTCAAGCCCCGCCCGACGGTGCCGCAGGAATGCGCGCGAGAAGTCTCTTCAACCTGTCGATCATCCAGCTCTCCGCCGTCGCCTTCGGCTGTCCGGACAGGAGCCACAGGAGGAGAACCGTGGCGACGTATATGGGCACGCCCATTGCGATGCAGACAGCGAGCGACCGAGCGGACTCCAGAGCCGGCAGCACCGTCAGGCCAGGCAACGCGGGGCCGAGTGCCCGGATGCCGCCGTACATCAGCGCAGCGCCGCACAGAGGGCGCCACAGCCGCGATGCGTAGGCTCTGGGCCGAAGGCCCATGTGGCGGGTAATGAAATAGAAGTCGATAGGCAGGGTGATGACGGCGGCCCCGACGTAGGCCCAGGCGGCTCCCGTCAGTCCATGGGTCGGCGTGAGTGTGATCAGCAGCGTGACTAGAATGACGACGTTGATCGTAGTGATGCGTACGAACACCTGGGGCTTGCCGAGCGCCAGGAACGCGGAGTAGGCGTTGCTCTGCATCACCTGCGTGATGCCGTAGAAGGCCAGGATCTCGATGATATCCCCGGTCTGCACCCACTTCGGTCCGAGCAGCAGCAGGACGACGAACGGCGCGCAGACGGCAAGTCCGGCCACGGCCGGGACCCCGAGTAGCGCGACCATCGACATGACGGAGAGGAATTCGCGCTGCAGCGCCGGCGGGTCCTTCGCGAGATTCATGTAAGCCGGCAGGATGGCGCGGTTGATCGGCGCAACGAGCTCCGTGCCCGGCATGTTCGAGATCTCCGCGGCGACGCTGAAGATGCCCAGTGCGCTCGGACCGGCGACGCGGCCGATCACGAAGTCCGACGCGCGAGCCTTGAGGAAGCCGACGAAGTTCTGGAGAATCAGCCACTTCGAGAAGTGCATTAGCTCGCCCACGGATCGCAGC
>JBOGSL010000035.1:0-4673 GCA_050695395.1 Chloroflexota bacterium
GCCTACGCCCGTAGCATCGAGGCCCGCCTGCTCGGTGCGCGTGGTTGGAAGCCTGAAGTCGATGCTACCAATCGCGAGATGCTGACGTTTTGCCTCTCCTCGGGCGATGTACCCAAAGGCTTCGCTCAGAAGGAGTTGAGGACCTTAAACGTGGGCCAGGTCATCAGAGAAATCGGCGCCACCGGCCTGGTTTTCGCTCAAATGGGATGGATGGACGGTTGCAGGTCGGAATTTCGGCGGGTCGTACCGCGGCAGTCGCTCCGAGGATTGTACGCCGTCAGAGACTTGGTCGGTCGCTTTCAGACGGAGGCGGACGCTAGGCGATGGTACTCAAAGTTCACTGCGACCCAGCTGACTGAAAAGTTCGCCGGTTCGCGCTACAGGCTGTCCCGCCAGGTCCGCCTGGGAAGACGAGCATCGCTGTTCTCGGCCACCGGAAGTTCCGGCAGGCTATTTGTCACGAGCGAATCGCTCTTCCTGATTGCGGGGCCCTTTGGGGTCTTCGTGCAAAGCGATGGTATCGAGGGAACATTCAGCCCCTCCATAGTCGTAGCCATGGCCCGAACCATCGAAGCTCGGCTCAATAGCACAGGCGGTTCGGGTGATCGGCGGCCCCTTCCAACGACGTCACCCCCCGACTGGACGTAGGGTCAGAAATCCGCCTAGCGCCCGCGGTGGATCACACGCTCGGTGTACGCCAGGAGGGCACCGTTGGCGGCGCCCGATGGGAGCGCCTCGAGGGGCGCGGCGGGCTTCGACAGCGGACGGCGGCGCCGCGCGGACTCGCGCGCCCGGGGTCCCTATTCCATGAGCAGCAGAGGCTGGAAGCCGAGAAGTCAGATAGCTTCCTTGGCGGCGTTAGGTATGTCTCTCCGGGGCAAGCGGTATGGACTTGGCCCTTTGTCCGCCTCGACGTTATGAGCGACCAGTTGGAGCTATCATGCGCGCAATGAATCGAGCAGGTCGCGGATGGAAGCCGAGCCGGTAGGCAGCATGCGCCAGGCACTGACGCTCTTTGCGGTCACCGTCCCGGTCGCCTTTCTGTTGTCCGCGTGCTCCTCGGGCGCCTCCGGGCTTGTGGAGCACCGCCCAATAGCACTTTGCCTCGGACCGCGCGACGTCCCGGCCGGAGATTCGTCGAGAAGGAATCACGGTCCCTAGACACCGCCGGGGTTATCAAGGAACCAGGCATTTCAGGCCTCTCGCTGGCAGGATTCGGATGGCAGGAGGGGTGCAGGACCGAATTCCGCCGGCGGCCACGGTCGGGCCTGTACGCTATCAGCGATCTTGTTGGAAGCTTCCAATCCAAGGCCAAGGCAGATCGATGGTGTAGGGTGTTCACAGGCTCTGAGCCACACCACTCGTGGCTTGGAGCGCCCTACAGGCTCGTCCGCTCCCTCCACTTTGGGAGCCACGCGTCCGCCTACTCGGCTGAAGGGCGATATCGGGGAAATCGTTACAAGAGCGTGACGGTGTTCCTGACGAAGGGAGCATTCGGCGCGATGGTGCAGGTCGGGAGCTATTACAGGGCCTTCGATCCAAGCAAAATTGCTGGACTGACTCGAACCATCGCAGCGCGCATTCCAGCGCAAGGGCAGAGAGCGTTCCTCGATGCACGGCCAGACGAAGGCAAGTTGCTGCCGACCTGCCTAGCCCTCCGCGACGTGCCCAAGGGCTTCGTTCAGGAGGAGTCGCGCTCCCTGAATGTCGCTCGCGTCATCGAGGAGGGGGGCCCCGGCCTTACCGACGCTGAATTTGGATGGCGGGACGGCTGCAGGAGCAGATTCCGTCGCCTGGCATCCGCGCAGTCGCCCCGGGGACTGTATTTCATCGACGATACGGTCGGTCGCTTTCAACCCAAAAAAGGCGCAGTTCGCTGGTACGCCCAGTACAGCCGCGGGCAGACCCGCGGAAAGTGGATGGGCGCCAGATTCAGGCTGATCCGCTCGCTCCCCCAGCGCCATGGCCGGGCTTCGGTGTATTCCGCCACGGGAAACGACCGGGGGTACCGGGTCACCAGCGTGGTGATCCTCCTGACGAGGCCGCCGTTCATTGTGTACGTTGGGGCCGAGGGGTTCGGCAAGGTCTCGGCCACCAAAGTCGTAGCCATGGCCCGAACCATGGACGCTCGCCTGCCGGGGAACGCGTAAGATGGCCTGAAAGCGAGGCCGCCGGGCGCTCGGCTACCCGGAGCCCCGATGCCGCTCTCGCTGCCTACGCCAATGTGTAGCGGACGTACTGAACCAGAACAACTCGTTGACCCTCCCTGCCCGCATCTGGCTTAATAGGAAAAGCCACGAGGGACGGGTGAGGCTACTTTTAAGCGGGCTATCTGGGACGGGAAGTACCACGGCGGCGCGCCGCATCGCATCCGATCTTGATCTGCGGTACATCTATGGAGGCCAGATATTCCGCGACCTGGCTCACGAGCACAACAGGTCCCTGGAAGAGCTGGTCGAAGCGCTGGAACACGATCCATCGCTCGAGCGCGACATCGATCGGCGGCTGATCGAGGCTGGGATGCAGGACGACACCCTGATCGAGGGGCGGACCATGGGCTGGCTGTTCCCGCGTGACGTGCCGGCGTTTCGCATCTGGCTGACCTGCCATCTCGAGGAGCGGCTGCGCCGAGTACAGGGTCGCGAGCATCATCCGCGTTCGCCGGAGAATCTGCTTCGTCGCGAAGCCAGCGATAACCGACGCTACGAGGCGCTCTACGACATCCAGCCGGACGACTTCAGTCCATTCGATCTGGTAATCGACACCACGCACCTGTCCGTCGACGAGGTAGTGCTGCACATCGAAAGCTTCATCGGCAGCGCCGAGGCGGTTGCCGCTAAGTCCTGACCGGGCGCGGTGGAGCAGGGACAGTTCTCCGGGTTACCCTTCCGTAGGCCGGCTAGCTCCTGCGCCGGCTCTCTGACGTGAAGGGCATTGGGTTGTCCCCGGTGTGCTCGCCAGCCAAGCGAAGGCACACGTGGGTGTAGGAATGACCGCTTGTGATCGATAGCGGGCAGCCGGCGCAGGAGCTAGCCGGCCTACGGCGGCGCTACGCGCCGGGCGTGTTCGCTGGGGTAGCTGTGGGTGAGATGCTCGCCGTGAGCAGCAGGCCAAGGAGCGCCAGCACAGCGCTGGCGATGAAGGCCGGCGCGGCGGTGGCCTGAGTCCAGACGAGTCCCACCAGGATGCCCGAGATCAGCTGGCCGAAGCCGCTCAAGCCGGAGAGGAGCCCGAGCCCGCGTCCCCTGCTCTCGTCAGACATAAGTTGCGCGGCCCAGGTGGTCTGGACGGGCGAGATAAACGCAGTGGCGGCTCCCGAGCCGATGAAGAGCAGGGCCAGGACGATCAGGCTACTCGAGCCGGCGGCGAAGCCGACCAGCACCGCGACCCAGATCGCGTATCCGCCCAGCAGCAGAATTCGAGGCGAGATCCGATCGGACAGAGCACCCGCCGGGTATGACATCAGGGCGTAGACGAAGTTGTGGACGGTGTACAGGGCAATGGCCAGAGAGATCGCGGCAGCGCCCCCGTGGCCGTGGAGCAGCTGAGTGGCGCGCAGGATGAAGAAGGTCGGCGCGACGTAGCCCACCGCGAAGAGCGTGGCGCCGGCCAGAAAGCGCTGGAAGGTGGGCGAATAATCCGCCGGCCGGAGATCGAGCTTGGGAGGCTGCGTCAGCCGGTGCGGAATCTCGCGCACCACCACGAAGACAATGATGACGGAGATCACAGCCGGAATCGCGCTCAGCCCGATCAGCAACCGGATCTGCAGATGGCCGATAAGAAGCACCACCAGAAGCGGTCCGATTACCGCGCCCGCGGTATCCAGCGCCTCGCGAAAACCGTAGGCCTTGCCCCAGTGCTCGCGCGCCACCTCATCGGCGATCATGGCATTCCGCACCGGTCCCCGTTCGCCCCGCCCGACCCAGGCGACGGTCCGGATGAGCAGGATCCAGGGCCAGGCCGGAACGACGGCGATGAGCGCTTTGAGCATGGTGGCAAGGTAGCCGGCATCGAGCAACGGGACTCGATTACGGATCTTGTCGGCTTGCCTGCCGCCCCAGATCTCCGCCGCCGAAAGTCCAAAGTTCGACACGCCCTCGATGAGGCCCAGGCCGATGGGCGGGGCGCCTAGGCTGACCAGGAAGCTGGGGATCAGCGCCGTGACCAGCTCGTGGCCGAGATCGGAAAAGAACGACGACCAGCCGAAGGCGCTGACGTTGCGCGTGAGCCAGCGGGCGGATGGGCCGGATTCGGGCGCGGACTCGGTCATCGAACTCCTCGGAGCGAAGGATAGCCGGCTGCCAAGTATACCGGCCGGCCACCGGCGAGAACGGCACCTGGGCGAAGGATGCGGACCTCAATTTCGCTCAAATGAGCTCCTCCCGTTTCCGGCACGCTTGATGCGAACTCGTCTATCCCCCTTTGTCCCTGGCTGTCCGGCGGCGCCTGTCGCCCCTGTGTCTCCCTTTGCCCCTGGCAGTCCCGCAGCGCCCGTTGCTCCTGTATCCCCCTTTGTCCCCGGCAGTCCGGCGGCGCCCGTCGACCCCGTAGCTCCCTTTGGCCCAGCAGGTCATGTTGGGCCGGTAGCGCCCGTGGCACCGGTAGCACCTCTTCGCCCCCGGGGCCCTGTTCGGCTCCAGGAGATCGGCGTTGCCACCTGGTGGCACCTCGAC
>JBOGSL010000036.1:0-3078 GCA_050695395.1 Chloroflexota bacterium
GGACTCGGGTAGTGTGCTGTTCATGTTGGCCTCCTGAAGATAATTGCTACCGCAACTATCGTGCCGCCGGTAGGGCAGCAGCGCGCTGTAGGGCTTCGCGGGGCGAACCTTCGGCGACCCGGGCATGTGCCGCCCCCAACGCTGCCCTGCCTGCCGCCCCCCAAACCTGATGTCGCGACGGGGCGGCGGGACACCGTGCTTCGCCCCGTCCGGCCCTACAAAGGGTCGGCCTCCACGAGCTTCGGACCTACACGCCTACCTGAAACACCCCGTTCTTACTGAACACCTGCCCGTCGACCGTCACCTCGGCTCCCTCTCGCAGGTTGTACACCATGTCCCAGTGGAGGGTGGACTCGTTGGTGCCGCCGGTGCCGGGGATTGATTTCCCGAGCGCCATGTGCAGGGTACCGCCGATCTTCTCGTCGAACAGGGTGTTCTTGGTGAATCGCTCGATACCTTGATTCGTGCCGAAGGCAAACTCTCCCAAGCGCCTCGCTCCCGGATCGAGGTCCAGCATCTCGTGCAGATATTGCTCGCCGGCCGTCGCCGTCGCGTCGGTGACGGTGCCATGCTCGAAGCGCAGCTTCACCCCCTGCACCTCGACCTGAAGAAACACCGGATAATTGAAAGCGATCTCGCCGTCGACCGAATCTTCGATCGGTCCGGTGAACATCTCCCCTCCCGGGAAGTTCTCGTGGCCGGCGTCGTTGATCCAGGTCCGCCCGCCAATACCGACAGTGAGATCCGTGTCCCTTCCTTTGATGTGGACGGTGCTCTTGTCCGATATCCAATCCACCAGCTTTTGCTGCTTCTCAAAGAGCTGCTTCCAGGCTTGAACCGGATCCGGCTGGTCGAGCAAGCCGGCTTCGAAGACGAAGTTCTGATACTGGCGAAGAGACATGCCCGCGTCTTGTGCCGCCGCCTCGGTGGGATATTGCGCTATCGTCCAGCGCAGCTTGCCCTCGGCGTAGCGCTGCATATACTTCTCGTTGTATGGCTGAGCCGCCTTCTGCCTCGTCGCCATATGCGATGGATCGACGTTCGCGAGGTACTTGGTGTTGGTAGGCGCAAGTATGGCAATCGTCGCGTCGGCCTGATCCACAAATGCCTTGATCATGGGCGAAACAAACTCGAGTTGCTGCGTGTTGGATTCGCTCAACACCAGTTCTTCAATCTGCTCCGAATTCATGAAGACGCTCGGGTATCCGCCCGCGCTCAATACCTCTTTCACGCAGGCTTCCACCAGCGGCTCACCCGCCGTGGTGCTTTGAATGACCGTCCAGTCGCCCGTTTTCACTCCCACCGAGTACCCCACCAGCACTCGGGCCATGTCCGCTAAACGTGGGTCCATGCTCTCTTCTCCAATTCAGATTCGACAGTATCCAGCGAAAAATGCTCGAGCGACTCTAGCCGGAGGTCGGCGACCTGGAACGCTTCATCCCCGGCCAGAACGGGATCCGGCAAGGCCACGCACAGCATGCCGGCGCGCTTGGCTGCCAGCACCCCCACCGGGGAATCCTCGATTGTCAGACATTCCGCCGGAGCAACGCCCAGGCGCCGGGCAGCCGTGAGGAAGACCGCCGGATTCGGTTTTCCCGCAACTTCGTCGTCGCCCGAGCACAACGCATCTATGTACTCGCCGATGCCGAGGCGGTCTATCACCGCGTCGATAAGGGCGTGGCTGGAGGAAGACGCGATGGCGATGGGCAGACCGCGAGACCGCACGTGCGCAAGAGCTTCCACCGCGCCCGGCGCCGGCTCTCCCTCGCCGCGTGCTCGATCTATGACTCCCGTCTCGATACTCGCCGCCACCTCGTCCAGCTTCGGTCCCTCCCACGGATGACTTTGGTACCGGCGCCGCACAACCTCCGCGAGGGGAACCCCCATGGATTCCACGAGCTGTTCTTCGCTCAGCCGCAGTCCCAGACCGGCGAAAATATCGCGCTCGACCGCTCGCCAGACCGGCTCGGTGTCGATCAAGACACCGTCCATATCGAAGATCACTGCCTTGATTCGCGCCACGAGTCAGGCTACCAGATGGCATTAATCTTGCGGCCGCGGCATGCAAAACGGAGGCATTGCCATGGGACGAAGAGCAGCAACACTCGAGCGGCCGGCAGTCAGCCCCGACGAGCTGGCCGAGCACATAAAGAAGTTCGCCTATCCGCTCGAGAAGGGCCAGCCGTCCGGTTACGATCCGCTGCTGGATATGATCGGAGACGCCCGCATCGTCCTCATCGGCGAGGCAAGCCACGGCACGCATGAGTTCTACCGTCAACGCGCCCTCATCACCCGTCGCCTCATCGAGGAGAAGGGATTTTCGTATGTCGGGATCGAGGGGGACTGGCCCGAAGCTTACCGGGTGAATCGGTTCGTGCAGGGAGGAGACGGCTCCGCCCAGGATGCTCTCGATGCCTTCAAGGTTTATCCCACCTGGATGTGGGGCAATACCGACGTGCTGCACTTCATCGACTGGCTACATCGGTACAACGGCTCTCTCGAGAAGGACCAGCCTCGGGTCGGCTTCTACGGGCTGGATTTGTACAGCCTGTTCAGCTCCATGAACGCCGTCGTCACGTACCTCGAATCCGTTGATCCGCAGGCAGCTCAGGTCGCCAAACAGCGCTACGAGTGCTTCGAGCCATTCAACAGCAACAAAGATCTCTACGCCTACGGTGCCGGCCTGGGCATCGTGGAAAGCTGCGAGGCAGAGGCGGTGGAGATGCTGCAGCAGCTTCGTCGCCAGCGAGAGGATCTCGTCCAGCTGAGCTCGCCCGACTCCTACTTTTACGCGCTCATGGCGGCCACCGTGGCCCGCGACGGGGAGCGTTACTACCGGGCCATGTATCAAGGCGATGTGCAGTCATGGAACCTGCGCGATATTCACATGGCCAACACACTCGATGCACTGCTCGATCATTTCCATGGCAGTAGGGCCGTCGTGTGGGCGCATAACACCCACGTCGGCGACTTTCGATTCACCGCCGACTCGGACGGCATGGTCAATGTCGGCCAGCTGGTGCGAGAGCGACATCCGGGACAATCCGTCGCCATCGGCTTCGGTACATTCCACGGAAG
>JBOGSL010000037.1:0-2719 GCA_050695395.1 Chloroflexota bacterium
GCAGAGCCCCGAGAAAAGCGGGGGGTCCGGGGGGCCGGCAGCACACCCCGAAACACAGAGCCCCGAGAAAATCGGCGGGTCCGGGGGGCGCAGCCCCCCGAATGAAATCCCGCTCTCTCCGTCGTTACCCTAGACACGGGAGGCCTCGATGAAAGTTGGATTCATAGGATTGGGAGCCATGGGCATGCCCATGACTCAGCACATACTGGAGAAGGGATTTCCTCTGGCGGTTTGGGCTCGGCGAAAGGCTTCGGCTCAGCCCCTATTGGAACCAGGCGCCCGGTGGGCGGATTCGCCGAAGGATCTCGCAGAGACCAGCGACATGGTGATCACCATGGTGACCAGCTCTCCGGACGTGCGCGATGTGGTACTGGGCGAGCAGGGCATCCTGGCCGGCGCATCGCGAGGCAGCATCATCGTTGATATGAGCACCATTGCCCCATCGGTCAGCCGGGAATTGGCGCAAACCGCCGGAGAGCTCGGCGTCCACTTTCTGGATGCGCCGGTCAGCGGGGGAACACAAGGCGCGCACAAAGGCACGCTGAGCATAATGGTCGGCGGCGAGCAAGCCGCGTTCGACAAGGTCCTGCCGGTGCTGGAGGCAATGGGTGACAAGGTCTTTCACGTCGGACCGGCCGGCAGTGGCGAGGTGATCAAGCTCGCCAACAACATCCTGGTCGGAGTTATCGCGGCGGCATGCGCCGAAGCTCTGACCATGGGCGTGAAGGCTGGGGCGAATCTCGAAGTGATGGTAAAGGTCATTCAGGCGAGCGCGGGCGCGAGCTGGCAATTGGGAAACCAGTTTCCTCTGCGTGCTTTCAACGGGTCCTTTCAGCCCGGGTTCATGACCGATCTGCTGCTCAAGGACCTCGATCTCGCCCTCGATCTCGGAGGCGAAGCCAGTTCGCCGCTCTTCTTGACGGCTGTTGCGAAACAACTCTACGGAGAGGCCAAGGCGGCGGGCTACGGCCGGGACGATTACACTTCTCTGTTGCGCGTGCTCGAGCAGGTGGCCAATATCAAGGTTCGTACTTAGGTAAATTAGGACTTCCTTTTCAAGACGGAAGGTGTTACACTCTGCCACATAAATCCGTTCCTACAAATAACCCGAACGGCAATCCCCGCCCGGATTCTTCTCTAATCTCTCAATGAGGCATCGGCTAATGGAGTACAAGTGCTTAACCTGTGGCTCAGGCCACGGAGAACCCACTGACAACGCCAGCGAGAACTGGTACTGGCGAATTGTTGAGAATGGGCGTGTTGGGCCTTTTTGCTCCCAGCCCTGCAGCCATGGGTTCCGGCTGTCCCCCGAGGTAACCTTCAGCCTGCTCGAGTGGGAACGCCTGCACTTCCTGAAATGGCGCGTCATGCAGGGCGAGTTCAGCGACAAGATCGCCTCATAGGGGCAGCCGGAAAGGTGCGCCTTCGGTATCGGTAGGCCGGCGCTGTGCGCCGAGATGTGTGGCGCCGCGCCCTACGATACGGTCCGGAGCTACAACGCGGACCGCCTCTTAAGACGCTCGGCGTTTCACCGTCAGTCGCCAGTCGCCGTCCGCGACCAGGCCCATCTGAAGTGCATACACGGCGGCTTCCGTGCGATCCCGCACATGCAGCTTGCTCAGAATGTCGCTGACGTAATTCTTAACGGTCTTCTCGCTCAGTCCAAGTCCGTGCGCGATCTCTCGGTTGCTGTCGCCCTGAACGATGGCCGTGAGGATGTCGCGCTCCCGGCCGGTGAGTCCCGTCTCCAGATAGCTCAGCCGGGCGAACTCGTCGAGCAACCTTCCCGCAACCTCGGGACTGATCAGAGCTTCGCCGCACGCTACAGCACGCACTGCGTCCAGCACCTCGCGCAATTCAGCCCCCTTCGAGAGGTAACCGCGGGCGCCGGCGCGAATCGCCGAGAAGAGCTGCTGCTCCTGCTGGTAGGCGGTCAGCACCACGACGTGCGTGTCAGCCGACTGGGCCTCGACCTGATGGATCAGCTCCATTCCCAGAGCGGTGAGTCCCATCGGATCCATCAGGACCACGTTTGGCTCGCGCGCAGCGATCTCGCGCAACAATGTGTCCCCATCGGTGTAGATACCGACAACCTTCATATCGAGCTCGGCATCGATCAGGCGGCCCAGGGCTTGCCCGAAAAGATGCTCTCGATCCGCCAAAGCAACACGAATCATAATCTCCCCCTTTAACACCTGCCGTCCCGGTACAACGGTCACCGGACCAACGGCTCTGTCCGTGTTGGGGTGGAGTATAGGGGTCTTTCGTCACATAGTCATCAATTGGGTGTTGCGATTCAGTTACGATCGAAGCAAAGGGGACGACGTGAAGTACCGTCATCTTGGACGAACCGGCCTGCAGGTCGCCGAGATCTCGATGGGATCCATGCAGTTCGGCTGGACCAGCACCGAGAAGGAGGCCTTCCAGGTGCTGGATGCGTACGTCGAGTCCGGCGGCAATTTTCTTGATACAGCCGATGTCTATAGTCGTTGGGTGGAGGGCAACGAGGGCGGTGTGGCCGAGTCCATCCTCGGCCGTTGGATGAAGGACCGGGGCAACCGCCAGGAAATGGTGGTAGCGACCAAAGTGCTCGGCCAGATGGGGCCCGGGCCGAATGACCGGGGACTGTCTCGGAAGCACATCCTGGATGCTGTCGATGCTTCGCTCCGTCGCCTGCAAATCGATTACATCGATCTCTATCAGTCTCACGGCGATGATC
>JBOGSL010000038.1:0-4921 GCA_050695395.1 Chloroflexota bacterium
CACCAGGAGCGCAACAAGGTGCGCGCCGCCTATAACCGCGCCACCCGACTCCCCGAGCGCCGCAAGATGATGCAGGCGTGGGCGGATTACCTCGACCGGCTCAAGGCTGGCAACGTGGTGAAGATCCGGCGCAAGGCGTGACCTGATTCACTATCCGCAGGCAGCCGGGAATGTCCGTTGACGGCCGTATCGCTAGGCGATACACTGCTCCATGATTCGGACGTTCCGGCATGACGGGCTCGAGCGGTTCTTCAGGAGCGGATCGAAGGCTGGCATCCGGCCGGAGCATGCCAAGCGCCTGCGACTGCAGCTTGCGAGGCTCGATGCGGCAACGAGTGCTGCAGACATGAACCTGCCCGGCTGGCGCTGGCATCCGCTCGAGGCGGACCTTGCCGGACATTGGGCCGTGAAGGTGAGCGGGAATTGGCGGCTCATCTTCACATTCGATGGCACCGATGCGGTGCTCGTCGATTACCGGGACTATCACTGACGGAGGCATACCTATGGCACGCATGCACAATCCCCCGCATCCGGGCGAGATCCTCGCCGATACCGTGCTGCGCGAGGATGGCGGCATCACCGTTACTGAGTTCGCCAAGCGCCTGGGGGTCTCGCGGGTGGCGCTCTCCCGGGTGGTAAACGGGCGCGCGGCCGTGAGCGCCGAACTTGCCATCCGGCTGGCCGCAGCCCTCGGTGGGTCGGCCGAGAGCTGGCTCAACATGCAGGTCGCCTATGACTTGTCGCGCGCCGAGAAGCGGCGCCGACCGCGCATCGAGCGGTTGCCCGGGGGACGCGATGGCGCAGGCGCCTGACACCGCCAGCATGGGCGAGCAAGGTGTAACGTGGGCGGACGTCGCGGCGGCGAAAGCCGATCTCGACCGCGGGTGTATGCCCAAGCTGCAAAAGCAATGGCAGGCATTGGGCGCGCTCAAGATACCGAACGCCGAAGACCTGGGCTTTGGGAATGATGAGCCACCCATAAAGGTGCTGTTTGCACTCCTGGGCAGCGACATCTGCCCGCCGCTCGAACTCATGCGGGCGATGTTGAGGGCCTATGTCGAATACACCCAAGCCGAGGGCGATATGCCGCTCGAGAAAGCCTTCTTCGGGCCACGGAAGCAGCGCTCCGGGAATGAGTCGCAACGGCACGCGGCAGGTGAGCGCAACTTTCTGGGCGCGGTGTATTACGCCATGGAACTTAAGAAGCCGCCGGGCCGGAAAGGGCGGTCCCTCGAAGAATGCGCCAACGCCGCCGTTGATGTCGCCCACTTGCCGATCACTGGCAAGGCGCTCATCCGCATCGTGAATGGCAACCCCCTGCTCAGGCGGCTCACGGAGGACGACGGATTGCTGCGCGATGCCGCGGAAGCTCTCGATCTGAATCCCCAGCCAAAGCCCAGCGCAAAATAAACGGCTTCTTTTGCGCTCGCCGCGAGAAAAAGCGGCATAGTCTCTGTATCCGTGATTCACCGCACGGATACCCACATGACCGACATCCGACTTGACCGGCTGCCCGAGGTGCTCTCTCGGCGTGGCGACGGTCGCACCTCGCTTTACAGCGACATCAAACGCATCAGATGGACGCCGCCGATCCACGTGGGGCGCGCATCCACTTGGCCCCGTCATGAGACGGATGCGCTGATCCGCGCCCGCATCGCTGGCGCCACGGATGATCAGCTCCGCGCGCTTGTGCGCGACCTTCTCTCGCAGCGCAAGTCGCTGATGCCGGCGATCGGCGCCTCCGAAGCCGCGTGAGCGCACAAGGCTCCGCCCCGGAGAGCAGCTTGGCGGCTCCTCTCTCCGGTGACGGCGGTATCGACAACGGGAACGCCAGTAGTCTAACGCATCTCAACCTCCGTGCGCACGTCGTCGAGCGCCTCGCCGCCGAGGGCATCCATTCGCTCGAGGATTGGCGCCGGCTCGGCAAGCGCCGGCTCCAGATTTTCGGCCTTACGACTTCGATCGCGAAGATGCTGGACGCCGCCGCCAGGAGGGTGACGGCGCCATGAATGCCGTTATGAAGCGATCGACCTTCGAGACCAGCCGGGCGCTCGAATACTTCACCGAGAAGGAACTCCGCGCCCAGATCGGCCACGGTCCTGAGTCCTGGCCGGTCGCGATCCTCCGCGAGCTGATTGACAACTCGCTCGATGCCTGTGAAGGCGCGGACGTGGTCCCGGAGATCGCGGTCACGACGACCGGGAACGACACCTTCGTCGTCACCGACAACGGGCCCGGCATTCCGGCCGAGGTGATCACCAGGTCGCTCGACTACCTGGTCCGCGTCAGCACCAAGAGCTACTACGTATCGCCGACCCGCGGGGCGATGGGCAACGCACTTAAGGTCATATGGGCGGCCCCGTTCGTCATGGCCGGCGCCGGGGCCATAGAGATCGTGGCTCAGGGCCTGCACCATCACATCCAGATCAGCCTCGATCGCATAGCCCAAAAGCCGGCCATCAGCCATACGACGGAGCCGTCTCCTGTAAAAAGCGGGACCTCGGCAAAAATCACGTGGGCCGATTCAGCTCGCTTACTTAGGTCGCCGAAGTGGGATTCTTGCAATGTGCCCCCCACGGCCAGTCAGCTGATCGAAGGCTTCGCGGCCTTCAACCCTCATGCGACCTTCATCCTGGACGGGAAACGGTTTCCCTCCACGGGCACCACAACGAAGTGGTCGCCGAGCCAGCCGACCTCCGCGCACTGGTATACCGCAGAGACCCTACGAGATCTGGTCGCCGCCTACATCACCATGGAGCGGACTGGGGGTCCGCAGAAGACGGTCCGAGAGTTCGTCTCGGAGTTCCGGGGACTCTCCGCCACAGGTAAGCAGAAGACCGTGACAGAAGGATGGACCGGTAAACATCTTCATGACTTCGTGGCGGACGGGGACGTGGGTTGCTTTTTTGTTGAGATGCTGCTCAAGCGCATGCAGAAGGCATCGAGGGCGCCCGCGCCCAAGGCGCTGGGGGCGATCGGCAGGGATCACCTGACCGCCTGGATGATCCACAACGGCGTGGCGCCGGAGAGCATCAGGTACCAGCAGAAGGTCGGCATCGATACGATGCCCTACGTGCTCGAGGTCGCCTTTGGCGTGAACGCTCAGGACTCCGGTCGCCAGATCGTGACCGGACTCAACTGGTCGCCGGTGATCGGTGGTGGTGCGGATGTCACTCTCGCGGAAGCGGTTGCCGAGGCCCGTCTCGACCTGCACGATCCGGTGACTCTGTTGGTGCATATCGCCAGGCCGCGCTTTGGATTCGCTGATCGCGGCAAAACTCGGGTGACGTCGATGAGCGAGGACATCAACGCCGCCGTCGCATCGGCCGTCAAGAACGTGACGAAGGCATGGAAGCAGGCGAAACGCAGCGCGGACCGGAAAGATCGAGTCTCGAAGGATCAACTCGCGAAACTGCGACACAAACCTTCGCGCGTCACCATCAGAGAAGTGGCTTTCGATGTCATGGAAGACGCTTACAACAAGGCAAGCTCCAATGGAAAGTACTACGCCGTCGCGAGACAGATCATGTATGCCGCGCGGCCTGAGATCCTCGCCGAGTGCGACGCTGAGGAGTTCGACGATAGCTATTTCACCCAGACGCTTCTGAAGGATTACCTGGAAGAGTACGAACCTGACTGGAAGGTCGTTTGGGATGCACGTGGTCATCTGATCGAGCCACATACACGCGCCAAGGTGTCACTGGGCGGTGTCGGCGTGCAGAGCTACATGGAGGAATGGCACGAAGAAATCTCGATGGAGACTCCCGAGATCAAGTCCGCAATCGGCACGCATGGACCAGCCAACCGTTTCGGAAGCGTTCTCTTCATCGAAAAGGAAGGGTTCGCCGAGATCCTGACCCATGCCGGCATTGGAACACGGTACGACATGGCGATCATGAGCACCAAGGGAATACCGACAAAGGCCGCCTGCGATCTGATCGAAGCAATGCACGATCAGGACGTGCGTATCTTCGTGCTGCGGGACTTCGACTATGCCGGTTTCAAGATCGTGCGCACGCTGCGAGAGGGATCGCGGCTGTCCTCTGGCTCCCCGGTCATCGATCTCGGCTTGCGCCTGGAGGACATCAAGAGCCTGGAGTCCGAGCCGGTCTCGTACGGCACGTACATCGATCCGCGGGATTACCTGATCGACCTCTGCGACGCGACCGAGGGAGAGGCCAAGTTTCTCCGGAGCGGCGGCACGCACGAGTGCTGGACCGGCCGGCGCGTTGAGATCAACGCAATGACCTCGGATCAGCTGATCGCCTGGCTCGAGCGAAAGTTTGCCGAACATGGTGTCAAGAAGGTGGTTCCCGCCAGCGAAACGATCGAGAGAGCCTACAAGCGGGCCGTTTTCCTCAAGCGCATGCGGGAGAAGATTGAGGAGCTCGAAGAGGAGATCGACCAGGATGATCTCGATATTCCCAATGGGCTCGCAAGCCGCGTTGAGGCGCTGCTCAAGAAGCGTCCGGCGCTCAGCTGGGACGAGGTCGTTTGGCAGCTGGCGAAGGAGGAGCAATGAGCCGCCGCGACCGCAAAAAGGCCGGCCAGCTCCCCCCAGGCTGGTCTCCGCTTTACGAGAACGTCCTGGCGACGGATGCCGTGCGTACCCTACCTCCGGCCTTCTATCGCGTCTACGTCGTCGCCTGCGCCTTCTGTAAGCCGTATATCAACGGCGCAGTCCCTCTCGCGCGCTCTCAGATGCGGCGGCTCGGCGTGACGAGCAGCAGAACCATGACGCGGGCGATCGCCGAACTCATCGCCCGCAAACTCATCGTCTGCACCAAACCGGCGAGGCCAAGGCATGCGGCACTGTACGGCGTAACGCATCTGCCGCTGTCCATCCCGGCGATGGAGAAGGCCGGAATCAGCGCCAGCACTCGGTCCCACATGGAGTCCGAGATCTCGGACCCACATGGAG
>JBOGSL010000039.1:0-3099 GCA_050695395.1 Chloroflexota bacterium
TCACGACGATCGTATATTCGCCCGCTTCCGCGTAGGTGTTCGTGATCTCCAACTGGAGAGACTTGTCCTTGCGCGTGCGGTAGGTCTGCCATTCGTCATGGAAGGTGTCGCCCTTGTTGTCCCAATCGACCGCCCAGTAGTCGATCCATTGCGACCAGTGGGTAACGGCACGCTGGATGTCCTCGGGCACGTCATCCAGCGGGATGACAAAGTCGGTGAGCGCGAGGGAGACGTCGCGGCCGTGGCGCTCCACCCCGACGGCGAGGGCGGCGAGTTCGAAGAAGCAGATATCACCCTGCTCGACCGCCTTCTTCTCCAGAACCTCGCGCGGGATGCGGACGAAGTGCAGGTCCAGATTGGCGAGGGCGGCTTGTTGCCGGGCGACCTCGTTGAGCTCGAAGGCGAAGTCCCAGCCGAGGATGTCGACGCGGTTCGTGCGCGGAGCGTTCTCGCCGCTGCCCATTGCGCGGCGGAACTCCAGTGCGATCTGCTGGACATCGCCGACACTGATGGGGGCGTCAACGGAGCCAACATGAACGAGATGGCCATTCTTGAGGCCATGCAGCCAGGCGTAGCCGGAGATGGGCTGCGCGTGGAAGAGATCAAGGATGAAGCGACGATAAGCGAGCTCGCGCGCCGCCGCAGAGTCACCGAACTCGGCGCCCTGCCATGCCTGGCGCTCATACTTGCCAAGGTTCTGGACGACGAACGGCTTGACCTCCGGGATGGAAAGCAGCCGCTTTCGGGTGGTGTTGATGGCGAAGCGACCGAGATCGGCGGCGATCCAACGCCTGTTGAGCTTCTCCGCCACCGCTGGCGTGGTGCCCGAGCCACAGAAGCAGTCAAGGACGAGGCCCCCTTCGTTGGAGGAGGCGCGCACGATGCGCTCGAGGAGGACTTCTGATTTCTGCGTCGGGTAGCCCTTGTCCTCTAGGGCTTGTGAGTTGATGGGGTGGATGTCCGTCCAGACGGACTGGATCCGGGTGCCTCGGGACTCGTCCAGATACCGCTTGTAACGCGGCATGCCGGATTTCGTGTACACGAGCCTCCCGTCCGCGTCGAGTTGGGCCATGCGCTCCCGGGTCCAGCGCCACGTTCGGGTTATCCCTTTCCACTCATAAGTCAGATTAGGCCTGTCGGGATTCTGGTTCAGGACGTTGTCGAGGGTAAACCTTCGCCCAGTATCCGGCTCGACCTGGTTGTAGTGCGACGCGATCAGCTCCGGCGAGGTGGGAACGTATTGCGGGTTCCAGATAAAGCGGTTTGACCGGGAGTAGAGGAAGAGCGAATCATGCGAAAACGGGATCACCTTGGCGTGGCTCCTCGCGGCCACCCGTTTCCATATGATCTCGGCCCGGAAATTATCGCGGCCAAACACTTCGTCCAGGCAGGCACGGATCAGGTAGTCGACGTTCGGCCCTATGTGGACATAGATGCAGCCGCTGTCACGTAGTAGATCGCATAGGGCTGCCGAGGTCTCATAGAACCACTGCAGGTACCCGTCAAGGCCCCGGCCCCATGTGTCCCTGTAGGCCTTCTGCTCGATGAGACTCGGCTGTTTGGTGAAGGTCGTTCCCTGGTCGCCGGGCTCGTCCGGGTCATCCGGGACGGCAGCCGTGTGGGAGAAGTCGGCGCCCGTGGCAAAAGGCGGGTCGATGTAGATCAGATCAACCTTGCCCGCGAACTCGGAAAGTAGAGAGGGCAGAACGTATTTCTTATCGCCCCAGACAAGTCGATTGCGCCACTCGGGATCGCCACCGGATGAGAAGAGGTCGAGGGTGCGCTGGCGCTGCTGAGCCGACTCGTTCACAGTCTCGACGGTCTGGAAGGGGAGACCAACGCGCACCGGCGCATTGCGCCGGCCGTGCTCATCGTACTTCCCATCCCAGATCAACTCCGCCATGCTAGCCCCCGCCCCATCGATACTGGAGCTATGGTAACGCGATGCGGCGCAGCCGTGCATCCGCGCCTCCGCCTCCCGCACCGCGCCCCGGGCCGGAGGGCGGCGGAGGTGGTCCGGTTCGGGGCCTCAGGCGGGGGTCGGGTGGCTGTGGTTGTGACAGCGCATCGGGGCCTGGATCACCATAGCCGTCTGCGCCATACGAATGAGAGCGCCACCCCTAGCATTCTCCACGACTTTGCATGCGCCGCAGGCATCGAACCTGATGCTGGGCGACGTGAAGGGAACGGACCGCCTCATGGAGGTCTTGAAGCGCGGCGAGGTCGGTCACTTGTAGCCGCCCTTTGTCTCTGAGCCAGTCGATTCCAACGCGGCGGGCGTGCGACTTCCACAACGTGTGTATGTGCGACCTCTCAGGCGTGCTCCGTGCGGTCGTCGTCGCCACGGAGCATATACTCGCGCAGCCACTGCGAGACGAGATCCTCAGAGAGCGCCATTTGGTTCTGACATTGCCGCAGCAGGCGGGTGCCGTACTGCCGCAGGATAGTGAGCCATGCCGGCATGGCTGCCGGGTCGTCTTGTAACTCCCGAGAACCAGGAACAGCACCTAACGGAGTGACCCGCGCCTGGCGGAGGAATACTCTCGCCGGGGACGCCGTCACAACTACAATTTGACGGCGCCTAACCCTAGCCGCCGAGCTGCACGCGGCCGAGACGTGGAGATGCTTAACAGCATGAGGCTTGACCCAAAAGAAGCGACCGTCAGGAGGCTGTACGCCCTCTCCGGGAACGAATGCGCGTTTCCCGACTGCGGGCTGCCGGTTGTCGACGAGCGCACCGGCGTAGTGGTGGGGCAAATCTGCCACATTGCCGCAGCCAATTCAGACGGACCACGGTTCGACCCTGACATGACCGACGAAGAGCGACGGGCGTTCGAGAATCTGGTTGTGATGTGCAGCATGCACAACAAGGTCGTTGACACAGTCCCAGACGAATTTCCCGCCGAGAGGCTGCGCGGGATTAAGCGGATACACGAGGCGCGGCATTCAGGCCAGGCTGATCGCCTCGCGATGAAAGGTAACCTCGACGAAGTCGTCAGGCAGCTGCTGGAACATCTCCGCGCCGGCTCATATATCTCCTCGATGGATACCCGCCGTCAAGAGGAGGCGGAAGCAAAGCTGCGTAGCATGCCCTTAGAC
>JBOGSL010000040.1:0-2347 GCA_050695395.1 Chloroflexota bacterium
GGACGAGGCAGTGCGGTCCTGCGGGCGGGTCTACATCATGGTCAACAACGCGGGCGTCGAGTGTCCGGCGCTGAGCGTTTTGGATATGCCGGTCGAGGAGTATCACCGCACCCTGGCCGTGAACCAGCATGGGTGCTTCTACGGCATCAAGGCGGCGGCGCAGGCGATGAAGGAGGGCGGCGGCGTCATCATCAACACCGCTTCGGTCTACGGAGTGCTTACGGCAAGCGGGCAGCTGCCTTACGTGGCGGGAAAAGCGGCAGTGATCGGCATGACGCGATCTGCGGCGCGAGATCTGGCAAGGTACAACATCCGGGTGGTGGCCGTTGCCCCGGGACTGATCGACACGCCGATGGCGCGCGAGCAGCTCGCGGACCCGCGGGTCTGGGAGGCGCTGGAGCGGGCCCACCTGCGGCGCCAGGCCGGCAAGCCCGAGGACGTGGCCACGCTAGTAGCTTTTCTGGCCGGCGATGAGGCGAGTTTTCTGAACGGCCACGTCTATTTCGCCGACGACGGGTATGCCACGTTTAAGCCGTAGGGGCAGGCGATGATGGCGGGGGCCTGACCACGGGGAGAGAGTCCGGCTCCATGCCGTGGCGATTCTGCGAAAGGTCGCTGCCTGGACGGGGTGAAGGCAGGCGCGCGTGGGCGGCTGGGTGTGGAGTATGGCGCGGGCCGTAAGGATATTGAGAGTGTCCCGATGAATCGGGACCCTACCGGACGGAGTTTCGCCCGGTTGACGGACAACCCTCGTTAGACGTGACGTTCGGGCTTAATCGTTATTTCCTGATCGCCCCGATCTCCTCGCACGGTGGCCGTCCCTGCCTCCGCGTTCACCCGCACCACAATTCCCTCGGGTAGCTCGCCGCCCAGCGGCGGCATCGAGGCGCCCGGGAGGTAGGAGCAATCGGGATCGGCGGCCGGCAGACGATTGGAGGTAAGGAGAGTAGCGTCGGCGGAGGGCGGTGCGAGGAAGACCTGGTCGGGGCTGACGACGACGGTTCCGGTGCTTTCGCCCGCGTCCCCGCGGACGAGCGCGCGGTCCCAGACATGAGGTTCCAGGGTGTCCGGCACCACTGCCCACACCAGGCTTCGGTCGTCGAGGCGGACGCCGGCCAACTTCACGGAATGCGCACCATGAGCGCTTCGAGGGTAAGACGCGCATCGACGCCGGCGTCCAGCCGGTCCATGGCCAGAGCGATCGATCGCAGGTAGCGCTGGATGCCGGCCAGAGAGACACGACTCGCCTGGCGCAGCAGCAGGTCTTGTCTCGGCGCATCGACGATGCCGGCGGGCAGGCCGCAACCAACGAGGAGCAGGTCACGCGCGCTCCACAGCAGCAATTCAATCGACTGCCGAATCTCGCCGCGATCCTTCTTCCCGGCTGTGAGCGTCTCGGCTAGTCGAAGACGTTCGCCAAGCGGTTTGTCCGGCAAGCCTTCCAGTTGATCGAGGAGCTCACGCCGGCGAGCGGCCACCTTTGGATTGGCGGCGGCTCGCACCGCCCAGCCGGGGGCGCCGCGAGCGAGGGAGGCGAGATCCTCGGCTGAAGCGATGCCGCGGCTGGCGAGCGCATCGCGAATCGCCGTGGACGGGACTGGATAGAGAGTCAGCAACCGGCAGCGCGAGACAACTGTGGCCGGCAAGGAGGCAGCATCCGTGGCGGTGAGGACAATGGTCACATCGCCCGGCGGGTCCTCCAGCAGCTTGAGAAGGGCGTCCGCAGCCTGCGGCGTGAGGTCTTCCGCCCCGGAGATCACGATCACCTTTTGGCGCCCCTGAAAGGGTCGCAGCGCAGCAGTCTCTCTTAGCCGGCGGATCTGCTCGATCTTGATGGTATCCGCGCCGTCCTCCGCTTCGACCACCGAGACATCCGGGTGCCCGCCCGATTCGATCTGACGGCAATGGGCGCACTCCTGGCAGGGCGGCCCCGGGCCGACGCAATTGAGAGTCTTGGCCAGTTCGGTCGCAAGGCTGGATTTCCCGATTCCCTGCGGTCCCACAACCAGCAGGGCGTGGCTCAGCGCGTCCTGCTCCGCTTGTCGGGAAAGCAGACTTACTGCCCGCTCATGGCCTATGATGTTCCACACGTCCAAGGCTATCCGTTGACGTATTTCAGCGCAAACGTCTATATTTTATGGTGTTAGCAGTCCCTCTGGGAGAGTGCTAATCGGACACGTGGGAAGATGAGAGCATGCTACTGAGCGAGCGCCAGGGGCGCATTTTGAAGACGATCGTGGAAGCGTATGTGGCGTCGGCCAGTCCGGTCGGCTCGGCGACGATCGTGGCTGCTTCCGGTCTCACTATCAGCTCGGCCACGGTTCGGCACGAGGTATCGGTTCTCGAG
>JBOGSL010000041.1:0-13679 GCA_050695395.1 Chloroflexota bacterium
GGCCCGCGGGCGAGAAACAAAGGCCGTCTCCGAGGAAGTGGAGTTACTATCGGACGTGAGCGCTTACGTCACTCGCCCGTTGACACCCGAAACCTGGGATGACTTCGCGCGATTGGTTGAAGCAAACAACGGGGTCTGGGGCGGTTGCTGGTGCATCGGCCTTCACCCGGAAGGGCTCCCTAAAGGATGCACCGCGGAGCGCAATAAGTCGCTGAAGCAGGCGCATGTGAAGAACGGAACCGCGCACCAGGTCCTGGTCTATGACGGAGCTGGATGCGTCGGCTGGTGTCAGTACGGCTCCCCTGCGGAACTTCCGAACATCAACAACCGCGCCGCCTACGCCAAGGAACTCGTTGAACCGCCGGATTGGCGGATCGGATGCATCTTCACTGGAAGCCGACATCGCGGTAGGGGTGTTGCCCGGGCCGCGGTCGCGGGTGTGCTGGAGGCCATCCGCGCGGCCGGCGGCGGGACTGTCGAGGCGTACCCCGAGCAGGTCGAGCACCGGCCTCCGCAGCGAGGTGCGTACTTTCACACGGGACCTGAATCGCTGTTCGCGGAGTTCGGCTTCGCGCGAGAGCGGAAAATTGCGAAGTGGCGCTGGGTGATGCGCCGGGATGTACGAGCCGATTAGCTTCAGGTATAGCCCCGGCCGGAGACCCGGAATTCGTGGTGGCTGACAGAGCGGGAATTCAGGGCCTGTGGGTGTCACCGCTCGTCTATCGCTGCCAGCCCACGAACAGCCAGACAACGGCCCCGGCGGCGAGGTACGGCGCGTAGGCAATGTAGGCCTTCCGGCCACGACGCAGGACCAGCCAGAAGAACGCGGCGCCAAGGCCGCCAAGGGCCACACCGACAATGAGCGAGCTCACCACCGCCGGGAATCCCATCATTGCTCCAATCAGCATCGCCAGCTTGGTGTCTCCCGTCCCGAGGGCTCCCCGGCTGATCACCTGAAGCAGGATGAAGACGACGAGGCCAAACAGTGAGCCGAGCATGGCGCTTTCCAGGTCACCGGCAAATACGAGCCAGGACAGGAGCCAGGCCAACACGATGCCCGGGTACGTCAGCTTGTTGAGCACAAGTCGATAGTTTATATCGACGTACGCGATGGCAATGAGCAGCAGGGTGTAGATCGCGGCGAGAACCAGGCGCGAGTCGTCTCTCAGGTCATAGGCGAGACCGCCCAGAATGATCGCCGTGACGACTCCCACGATCGTCGAGCGCGCGGGAAAGCTGTCGAGGATTCGTGGCCAGTGCGATACGACTCCTGGCTTCAGGCTTCCTCGCGCGAGTTCCGGCGCAGATGCCACGACAAGCGGGCCGAAGGCCAGGCCGGCAACCGCCATCAAAATCATCAGCTCTATAGCAGGCACGACATCTCCTCCGGGGACTAGCAGACCCCGGACCGGCTCCGGCCTTCTTTAGCGCGGCAGATGGGCCATAACATCCGTGCGCAGCTTGGAGAGCAAGCCGTTCGCGTGAGGAGCGACCTCTGCTACTTCCTCTGTCTCGCACAACGTACCGGCTAGCTCGATGATCGCTCGAGCGGCGGCGTTCGATGGCGCTTCCGTCACGGCCGGCACGCCATGGTTGGCCGCGTCGACAAACGCCGAGCCGGCGTGGGGGATCATTGACGCATCCTTCCTATTCAGGCTGCTGGCCACGTGCTGTTTGCTCAATCCGGCTCGCGGCACCAGCTCGTTGATGACGAACTGTGCCTTGTGGTCCGGAATGTTGACTGCCTTGAGGATGCGCAGCGTGTTTACCGCCGTCTTGAGTGCCGGCATATCGGCCGTGATGGGCAAGACGATGGAGTGAGCCATCTCGAGCGAGATCAGGCTGTTTTCGCAAAAGGACGCCGCCGTGTCGACCACCACGTGATCGAACACCGTGGGCGCCATGTGGAGCGTTTTGCGGACCACGTCCGGCCGGACCGTTTCCGCCTGCTCAGGCGAAGGCGGCGCCGCCAGGACGCTGACCCCGGACCGGTGTGAGACGAAGTATTCATTCAGGAGTTGAGGTGTCGCTTCGTCGAGAGATTCGCGCGACCATTCGGCGATCGTCGAGGTCGGCACCACGTCCAGAAGCAGCGCGTCGATGCCCTGCTCCAACGACAGGTCGATCAAGCCAACGCGGGACGAAGGCGAGAGCTGTTTGATGGCCACCGCGAGATTTACCGCGATGGTCGAGGTGCCCACGCCGCCCTTCAAACTGAAGACGGTGGTGATGCGGCCGCGCTTTGAGCCGGGGACGAAGCTTCCGCCCGCTCCGCCGCGAGCCGCGGTGGTCCCGCTCTGCTGAGCCGCTTCGTAGCGAGCGATCAATCCGCGGCTGGCAGCCGCAATCTTGAGTGGCTCGGCCGGCTTCAAGAAGTGCTCATCAACTCCCGCCTCGTAGCTGGCGGCGTAGTCTTCCGGGCCGGAGCGCACGGTGAGCATGATGATCGGCACGTTCGAGGATTTGGTGTCGCGCCGGACGCGCCGCACGAACTCGAATCCATCCATGCCGGGCAGCAGGGCTTCGGTCACGATGAGATCTACTTTCGAGCTGCGCAGAGTATCCAGCGCTTCTTCGCCCCGCAGGGCGATCTGCACCTGGTACCCTTCGGACTCGAACATCGTTTTGAGTTGAGGTGCGGCGGTCGGGCTGTCGTCGACGATCAGTACGCTGTTAGTCATGATTTCTCGTTTCTGCCCGGTCCGATGCCGGGGCTCCTCTCATACATGTCCCAGGATCGCCAGCTTCGGAACCGCGGGTCCCAAGATGACGATGAACAGGGCAGGAAACATCAGGAAAATTAAGGGAAAGAGCATCTTGATAGGCGCCTGGTGCGCCTTCTCCTCGGCTCGCTGGCGTCGCTTGATGCGCAGCTCCTCGGACTGTGTACGGAGCACCTGGCTCACGCCAATGCCAAGCTGATCGGCCTGGATCATCGCAGCCACGAAGCCCTGCATGTCTTCCACACCCGTGCGGGCGGACAGGTCGCGGAACGCCTCACGGCGCCCCTTTCCAGCCTGCGTCTCCATCCGGAAGCGATCGAACTCCGCGGTGAGCGCGTTCTGCTTCCGTCGAGAGAGAGTCTCAAGCGCGCCATCGAAACCCTGGCCGGCCTGTACGCTGATGGCCAGCAGATCGATGGCGTCGGGAAGATATTTTTGGATGGCTTTCTGGCGCTTCTTGATGGATTGCCGTAGCCAGAGGTCGGGAAGCTGGAAGCCCAGGAATAAGCCGGCGGCGGTGCCAAGGACCGCTTTCAGGATATCCATGTGAAGCAGGATGCTGACGACGAAGAACCCGAGGGCACCGAGACCAAGCGCGATAACTCCCTTGAGTCCGAGGAAATCCTGGACCGTGAGGTTCCGCGGGTTGCCGGCCTGAGCCAGGATTTGCTGCGATCTCTCGATTCGCCCCACGGGGGTGATTCGTCGAACCAGCCTGGCGACCTTGCGGAACCAGGGCGCGAATAGGCGCTCGATCCGAGGGATTTGGAGCTCCAGCTCCGTGAGACTGCGGGCCGGCTTGAGATCGTAGCGATTGATACGAGCTCGTACCGTGTCCTCTTCTTGTCGAACCGTCATCGCGCCGAAGACAGCGATGCCGCCTCCGAGTATCACTCCAATGATGATGAGAATTGTCATTGATCAGACCTCAATCTTGGCAAGCCGGCTGAGGAAGAAGAATCCCAGGCTGATCATCGCGATGGCGATGCCTAGCATGATGTTCCCGCCGGTGTGTGTGTACAGGTACGACTCGTACGGCTGGTCGAGCAGGTTGATCGCCACCCCGACGCCGATCGGCAGGGCGGTGATGATGTAGGAAGAGTAGCGGGCTTGCGCGGTCATCGACCGCAGATCCCGCTGGAAGCGTACTCTGGCTCGGACGGTCTCGGATATCACCGCCAGAATCTCGGCGAGATTGCCGCCCACCTGGCGCTGCACGTTGATCGCCACGATCATCAGCCCCAGATCCTCGCTGGGCATTCGTTCCATGAGATGATCCAGCGCAACATCAAGTGGCAGACCCAACTCGACCTCGGTAACCACCCGCTGGAATTCGTCCTTCGCCGGCGACGGCCCCTCCTCGGATACCAGTGCCATCGACTGCAAGATGCTGAAGCCCGCGCGCATGCTGTTGCCCATCATCTGCGCCATATCGGCTAGCTGATTCTCGAAGGCCTTCGCTCGCTTCTTCTGACGCCGGCCCAGGTAGAGGTACGGGAGCACCACGCCGGCGAGGCCCAGGCCTGCGGATCCAATGATGCCGTGAACGATGAGACCTACCACGATCCCGCCGCCCACGATCGCGGCCCAGATGGCTATGAATTCCGAAGGCGTCGCCTTGATGTCGGCCCGTTCCAGCTTGGTGCCGATCTTCTGGGCGAGCCGAGTGTGTCCCAGCAAATGTTCGACGTTGCGGCTCACGGCGCGTCGATCGCCCCCCTCCACCACAACCGGCGCTTGCGGAGTGATGCCGAAGCGACCAAGGCGAGCCTCGAGCGCCGGGATCGCCCGAGCCGATCGACTGCGCATGAGGAACAGGCCTCCCACGCCGCCCGCCGCCACCATCAATATCAGTACGGGAACCATAATGAACGCTCCTTACGTCGTCAAGAGGACCCGCCCGAATACGCTAAGCGGCAGGTTGATCCCCATTTGCTGGAATTTGTCGTAGATGTGAGGGCGCGAGCCCGTTGCACGGTATTGGCCCACCACATGACCGTCTTCGTAACCGGTCTGGCCGTACTCAAAGATGTTCTGCAGAATGATGGTGTCGCCTTCCATCCCTTGTATCTCGGTGACGGCGGTCACCTTGCGGGTCCCGTCTTGCATGCGCTCCTGGTGCACGATGAGATCGATGGCCTTGTGCACCTGTTCGCGAATGGCCCGCACCGGCAGATCCATGCCGGCCATGAGGACCATGGTCTCCAGACGAGAGAGCACATCCCGTGGGCTGTTGGCGTGGGCAGTCGTGAGCGAGCCGTCGTGTCCGGTGTTCATTGCCTGGAGCATGTCGAGCGCTTCTCCTGCTCGCACCTCACCGACGATGATGCGATCGGGCCTCATGCGTAGGGTGTTGCGCACCAGGTCGCGAATGGTGATCGCTCCCTGGCCGTCGATGTTGGGGGGACGCGACTCGAGCGTCACCACGTGGTCCTGTACCAGCTGCAGCTCGGCCGCGTCCTCGACAGTCACGATGCGATCTGTCTCCGGAATAAACGACGACAGCACGTTGAGCAAGGTCGTCTTGCCGGAGCCGGTGCCGCCCGAGACGATGATATTTGCGCGCGCTCGAACCGCGGCCGAGAGAAAATCAGACATGTCATTGTTCAGCGAACCGAGGCGAACCAAATCGGACACGCCCAGGGGCTGCTTCGGGAACCGCCGTATTGTCATCGTCGGGCCGGTGAGGGCCAGGGGCGGAATAACGGCGTTGACCCGGCTGCCATCGGGGAGCCGGGCATCGACCATGGGCGACGCTTCGTCGACGCGGCGACCAAGCGGGGAGACGATCTTGTCGATGATTCGCATAACGTGCTGCTCGTCATCGAAGGTCGCATCGGTGCGGTGTAGCCGGCCGAAACGCTCTACGTAGATCTGGTCGAAGCCATTGATCATTACCTCGGTGACGGTTTCGTCATCGAGCAGTGGCTGGATGGGGCCGTATCCCAGCACCTCGGCGCTGATGTTGTCCAGGATGCGCATGTAGTCGACACGTGCGGGCTGAACGCCTTCCTGCTGCAGCGCCTCGTCCAGCATGACGATGATGCGTTCCTGTACCGCGTCCTTGTCCGTGAGATTGAGGCTGCGATTCGAGTCGCGTAGGAGCTGCGACTGAACGCGTTCCCGGATGTGCCGAAAGGGATCACGCTTGGCGACGGTGGGCTGGAAACGCCGTACCACGGCCGGCTGCTTGCGAGCATCGCCATTTCGTGGCAGGCTAGAAGGATCCACCACCTCCGGAGCAGTTTCCTCAATCTCCGGGGCTGGGGCAGGCGCGCTCCTCGTGACGGGAGCGGCCTCTCCAGACATGCGATCGAGTAGTCCCATGCGTAGTCCCTCTCCGGAGGTTGCTTAGCTTAGTACGGGGAAGACGTATCGAAGTGATTGCCCTGCTTGGCAAAGAACCAGCGGGCAGTGACAGGCAAGGTCTTGAAGTGCGGAATGTCGGTCTCTTTGGCCGAGCGCAGCACGCAGCTGAGCGTCCAGGAGCCACCGAAGTCCTTCAAGTGTTGTATGACCAGAGCATGTTGATAGCTCACGAGCAAGACCAGGGAGCCGCCGCCGTTGGTGTCCGATGTCGACGAAGCGGGAGTGCTGGATGTCGTTGAGCTGTTAGGGGCCTGCAGCGGAGCGTTGACCTGCATGACCCGCACGTCGTTGAGGACGTACTGCGTCTGGGTCGGCGTGGTCTTGTCGTTGCTGCCACCCTCGGGGCCGGTGTAGCTGGCGATCAGGTCGACGTCATCACCCGGCTGGACCGAGCCGACGACACTGTTGACGTCGCTAAAGCCCACCGACGTGGCAACGTAGCCGTAGGGAATGGCAAACGCCCCGGTGGGTCCCTTGCGGAACTGACCGAGGGTTGAGAACATCCCGGTGAGAACCGGCATGTTCTGGTAGATGGTCTGGGTCGTGGTGACCATTCCCTGGCAGCCAGGGAGACCCGAAGGCTTGCACGTCGTCGAGGAAAGAAGGGAGTTGATCTGCTTTACCGAGCGATACGCCCCGAAGGGAAGGTCGCTCGTGGGCTCTTTGCGCACACCGAAGTAGGTCGCCAGAGGCTCGCCCGTCCGGAACGTGGTGCCCTGGGGAACGTCCTGGAGGGCCACTACCACCGGCGCAGTGGCCGGTGCCGCCTCAGCCTTCGGGCTGCTGTTATTCGTGAATCTGGAGACCAACGCGAACCCGATGACGAGAACGATGATCGCCAGGCCTGCCAGAATTATTTGTTTGCCTTTTAGTCGCTGCATCATGGATTGCTCCGTCTCCAAATGTTGATGTGGTACGAACCGATTGAACAAGCGCTATTGAGAGTCGTCACGTCTATTGCAGCCTCCCAACGGAGGTGGCGCATAGGGTGTGGGGATTTTCGGTACCCGCTCCGGAAAAGCACTGCCGCTGCGGGAAGAAGTCGTTGATAAGAGGGGTGATGGGCTGGAAGTTATAGCCAACCGTCACCTTGATCGATTCAGGCGAGCTGGGCTCGTTATAGGGGCCGCCGCCGGGGGCATAAGGGCTCGTGGTGCAGCTCGTGTCAGAGGTGCAAACCTGCACGCATACGTCGCCGGTGCACGGTGAACACGTCGAGGTGCACGGGCTCGAAGTCGATGTCACCGGCGTGCAGGGAATAACCGGTTGCAGATTGAGCGCTGAACCGCCCTCACATGACGCGGACTGCAGAACGAAGTCGTACGTGGCCGGCGATTCGGAGTTGCCACAGGCGGACGCGGCCGGGCAGGGGCTCTGGGCCGTTTCGGCCGCGACCCGGGCCGCGCTCGCCAGAGCCGTCTGATAGTAGAGAAATCGGGAGAAATCCACGGTTCCTAGCAGAACGAGCAGGAGGAGCGTGATGAGCAGGGCGAACTCGATGACGCCCTGGCCGGCTTGCCGGCCCCGGGCGACGGTTGTCACTACCGCAGCTACCCTTGTCATCCGTCTGCTTTTCCTCTGTCCTAACGCTGAACGGCGAGGGGCACCAAACGGTGCCCCTCGCCCGGCGGAGATTGACCCTAGGCGTCGTTAAACGCGGAGGTCACCTGGCTGAACAGGTTCGAGATCTTCGGGCCAACCAGGACGATGGCCGCGATGGCGAAGATCGAGATAAGCGCGGCGAGCAACGCGTACTCGATCATGTCCTGCCCATCCTCTGGATGAGTCAGGCGGTGAATGAACTCCTGCAGCTTCAGCTGCGCCGAGACGAGATAGATCACGTTTTTCCTCCTTAATCGTCTTGTGGTTTCGCGATCTCGTGGCACAGCATATCCCCGCGCCAGGACACTGAATATTGCTCGAACGTGCATATCTCGCGCGCAAAGGAGTACGCCTAGCAGCGATCAACGGCCGCTTCCGCGCCGGCTGTACAGGACAGCCTGCCGATCGGCAAAGATCAGTTTCCAATCTCTGCCGGCGTGGAGGGCGAGGCTCAACGGACTGGTCCGCTCAACCAACACCTCTTGTACCCGGCACCGAGACAACAGGGATTGCCAGCCGGGCAGAGCCCCATAGGCGGTCAGGTAGTCGCGCAGAATAGTGTTGTCGTAGACCGAATCCGCACGGCCGTCGATGAAAACCTTGTATCTCGGCGCCAGAGCGCCGATCAGATAGCCGCCCCAGTTATAGGAATCGAAGATGTTGGGTGGCAGGCGGTGGGATTGCAGATACGCCGCGGCCTTGACCGGATAGCCGGACACCAGGTTGCGCTGTAACGCCTGGGCCGACACCAGCTTCGAGGATTCGACGCCGTAGGTAAGGGCGGCTACGGCCAGGAGTATTGCGAGCAGCACTTGGGAGTGGCCCCGCCGGCGGCCCACACGCGTGGGGTTGTGGTTGAAGCGGCGCCAGGCTTGCTGGACGTACAGCGCCACGAGAGGGCCGATGACCACGACCCACAGCGGAACGTTGCGTGATTGGGCCAGGGCCTCGTGCGTGAACGCCAGAATCGTCAGCAGGGCCACCCAGTCGAGCTTGGGGCGCGCCACGAAAATCGACGTCATCAGAACAAGCAGGAGAAGCTCGAAAGCCATCATGAGTGGGGTATGGAAATTCGGCGACGCCGATTCAGCAATGAGATTGGTGAAGTGATTCGGAGTAAGGAAGTTGAGCGGGTAGCTCAGCAGATGGAATCCGTGCGGATTGATCAGAGTCACAGGGAAGCTGATCGCGGTGATGACCGCGAGCGGCTTGAGGGAATCGTTGCTGGAGTTCGACTCCGATGCAAGGCGACGGTTCAACCATTCGCCGGCCACGCTCAGTGTTAGGAGGGCGAGCCCTACCGCGAAGCCGCCGTGCAGATTGGCCCAGACCAGCATGAGGGGCGGGAAGAGCCAGAGCAGCCGACTCTCTCGCCGACGGCGATAGCGCACCAGCAGATACACGAAGACGGCGCTCAGAAGCATGGTGAACATTTGCGGCCGCGCGCCCCAGCTTCCGCTCGACGCAAGCGCCCCGACGCTCACGACAAAGAGGCCGAGAAATGGGTAGACACGCAATTGGCGCATGGCCGCATACACGCATCCGAAGGTGGCCGAGGTCACTGCCGCGAAGAAGACAAGTGGTCCCCAGTATCCGGCCAGTGAGTACAGACCGTACATAACAAGCTCGGAAAGCCACTGGTGATCGATCCACGGGTGACCGACGGCGGTGAACGATAGGAAATCGCTCGAGGGCACCTGGTGGTGAGAGGCGATATACCCGCCGACCCAGAGGTGCCGAAAGAGATCCGGACCGAGGGTCGGCTGCACTGCCCAGAGGAAAATACCGCCCAGCATGACAAGCATGCCGGACGAGGCCGGAGTCAGTCGAAGGCGCGGAGCCTGTGCTTGATCCGCCGGATGAGGTTCGACTGGTCGAAGAACGTTCAACTGCGATCTCACCTCTGTCCCTCCCGCCTCGCGTGTGTCGAGCGTACCGCACATGAGGCGGCGCGCCTATTGGCCCAAAGATTGATCTTCCAGTTGACCTCGGAAGCTGCTACGGTACGGAAGGAGTACTCCTTAGGAGGGACGAGACATGGCCGTTCGCGAGATCCTCCCGACGTTGCCGGCGATGATGGTTGATGATGCCGAGTCGGTTCGGCGCTGGCGACGATGGCGGTTCTTCCAGGCGGCACTACCCCTGCTCTACGCGGGCATCGTGCTCGATGTGCTCACGACTGCCATTGCCATCGCTCGCACTGGCCCCTCCTACGAGCAGAACCCGTTCGCTGGAGCCTTGCTTCAGACCGCGGGGTGGCCGGGCATGGTTATGCTTGTCACCCTCGTGTGCCTGGTCTGCTACGTATCGTTCCGGGTGGTGTACTTCCGTCTGTCTCCCACCTGGGCGCTCATTCTGAACGTGGTCGTGGTACTTCTGGCTGCGGCTCGCTGGCTGGTCGTCGCGGCTGCTTTCGCGTACCTAGCGGGATAGAGCCGAACCTGCAGCGACCACGTTGTCGGGGAGCTCCGCACAACCCAGCACCTGTGCTCGTAGCCGCCGGTGGATCGCTACTACCACTTGACCGCGCGACAAGCGTCGGAAAGACGGCCGGGTGTCGTAGCGATCCGCGGGCGCCGCTTGGACCTCTACGAAGCCGACCAGCCCTGTATTGCCGACGCTGCGCTCCTGAGCTGTTTCAATCCCGACCACATGTCCGCTCTTGCAACTTTCATGGCCTTTTTCGAGCCCTGGTCGGATGCGATGGAGCACTCTTCGGTGGACGACAGGATCAGCTTGAATCCTGAGGACCCGAGCCTCGAGCTCTGATCGGCCTGGTGCGGGTGATAGATTCCCTGGAAGGTCGAGAACATGTTCGAAAGGTCGCCGCCGACGAGCGTGCACTGATTGCCCGCTTCGGAGACCTGGTCGTGCTTCATCTGGGCGAGGAGGGTCGTGACCTCACCGACGCTTTCGGACAGTAACGGCTGGGCCAGTGAAGCGTACGCCGAGACGACGTGGGGAACCGGCGTAGGGCCGGAGGTCGGCTTCGGGTCGGCGCCCACGGCGGGTCGACCACAACCGGACAAGATGCTGCCCAGGCAGATTGCGGCGATCGATGCTGCCGCTGCTTTGTGATGCATATTCACGATGTTCCTCGAATGTCCAAGCATTGGCATCTTTCGATGTGCCATGGCTGTGAGTATATCAGCAAAACGTCCCATTGATAACCCTTTTTGCACAAAAACTATCACTTTGGATAGTTTGTCTCCCATCTCATCATTCTTTCGGAGTACGTATCGAAAGACCTTTCGCAGCCGCGTCGTGTGAATATACGTGCTTCGCAGCCCGGCCGACTCACGTCGAGCCGGGCAGGGCGGTTGCGCCTCGGAGACGCGGGTACGGGTCACAGTCTCGCGATCTTCTCGTCCCTTCGCGGTTGGCGTACAGCCAGCAGCCGAGCAGCACCAATGGTAGCGGCAGCAGATACACCGGGCCGGGAAGCGGATGATTGAGCAACCACGAGAAGAGGAGCAGATACAGCACCACTCGCTCCCGGGCGTGTAGATTACAGGCGTCCCGTCCGAGAAACAGCAGCACCGGAAGAGCCAGCAGCGACTCGTCGTAAAAGCGAGCGTACGGCGCTACCAGGAACCACACTAGCCAGAGGAGGCCGATCAGAGTGAGGGACACGTCCGCCTGTCCGCGGGTCCGCCACCAGCAGCAAGCCGTTGCCGCGAGAGCCGCGACAAGCGCGACCCCCTCGAGAATCAGACGCGGCGCATGCGCCATCCAACCGACGTAAAGCCCGGCCATCCCAGGCACATCCGGACGTGCGCTCAGGTCGCGCGAGTAGCCCAGCATGCCGTGCAGCCAGAGGGCCATCTCATGCGGACCGACGGCGACGAAGGTCAATGTCGCCCAGAAGACTAGACCGAGCGCGAAGCCGCCGGCCAGGCGAATGCGCCGGCCGGGCGTGAACAGTATCAGAAGCATCGCGGCGGGAAGCGCGACCTGCGGTTTCAGCCAGCAGAGGTTGAGCAGCAGGCCGATCGCAACCGGGGCGCGCTTGCGGTAGAACAGCCCGATGCCGAGAACCGCGATCATCAGGCTGGTGACATTCCCGTAGAAGGCGCCGATGAACGTTTGCGGCATGGCCAAAAAGAGTGCCAGGGGCAGCGCGCGCCTCTTCCAGCCAAGGGCGCGAAGCATCGTCAAGAAGCCGACACCGGAAAGGGAAAACATGGCCGCGATCCATCCCCAGGCCACCGGCTGGAAGGGAAGTTTGCTGAGTGGCTGCAAGGCCCAGAGAAAGAGCGGCGGGTTGCCCACTCGTACCATCGGCGGGAATCTGGTCATCGTGAGGTGCTGCTGGTGCATCCAGGCGCGTTCAGTCCTGTACAGCACTCCCGGATTGTAAGGATTGCCGCCGACCGCCTGGACCCTCGCGCCCGCTTCGAACATGGCGAAGTCCGCCCCGAAGACTCGACCGCTCGGGCCGCCCGCGAAAACACCTTGTAACGACAGTAGCCTCAACCAGAGGATCAGCAAGACGATGAACGATCCGATAAACCAGCCGTTCACCCGATGGAGCGGCGATGCAGGCCGGCGCGCATCGTCTGCGCCCGGTCGCGCCGCTGGTTTTTCCAGCCCGATGATCTCCGTGGACAAGGCGTGCCTTCCCTCTTGAGCGAACGTCTCGTCGCCAGGATACGGCCCCAATGCGGGCGCAAACTATGGGCCGAAGGAGTGATTTTCTCGGCGAGCCGGAGTACTCAAACCGCCTCGATCTCGATGTGATCGCCTGTCTCAGTTTCCGTGTCCACCAGCCTGCCGGCGGGTAACTCAACCACGTATCGAGCCTTCGGCACGATCGCGCTCGTTCGCCAGGGCTTGATGCTGTGAACGACATGGCACACTGAACCGTCGGCGTCCACGAAGATGACGTCGATTGGGAAGCGCATGAAGAACATGACGATCGACTTGCAGGGCTGGATGATTAGCCCTTCGCCGATGTCGAGCTTCGCCCGACCGATCAGACCGATTCCGCGAGTCAACGGATTGCGTGGCCGTTGCGCCCGCTCTGCCAGCGCTCGCGCACGAGTGGTGTTGCTCACTCGGTAGGCAACCACGGGTCTATCGCCGCTTTCCGACGGCAGCCGCCGGCATGACCACAATGTCTCGCGCAATCTGTTCTTTCCTGCCTCCTGCCACGCGCAAGCTTCCCGTCAGACCCGAGCCGCGCACTTGCAAAAATGTGCCGGGACGAACGTCGAGCAAGCGACCGGCACCGTTGCGGAGCAAAGCGCGAAACCGGCCGGTAGCAGAGGTAGCGACAACATGCGCCAGGAATGTCTGCTTGTTCCTCCTGGCCATAATCTCGATGCGCGCCCCCGTAGCCGCCCGGCCCTGAATGGTCGTGTCTCCAACGCGCGCCGCTATCAAGTTCGGGCGAGCGATAGCTCTGAGCGTGTCCCCGGACCGCAGCAGGTACTGCGCTACTACGCGATCGCCCAGATCGCCGCCGATGGACGGTAGCGCCAGGTGGCCGACCCCTCGTCGGCTCAGCCGCAGCGTTGATGATCCTGTGGCCCGGCCGCAGCGATAGGATAACCCTATTCGAGCGCCGGCGGGGCCCCTCGCCAACACGCCCGAACCATTGGCGATTCGTACAGTGAGGCGCGTGACCGCGATTGCCCGACTGTGGCGGGCGGAGTCGATTCGAATGACATCGCCGGTGGAGAGGCGCAAAGTGTGACCGTTGTGTAACAGGGACGTCTCGAACGAACCGCCGAGCGCCGTCGCCAGTCTTTGTTTGACAAGCACTGTCCCACGTCGAATGAGACTCAGCACAGGATGCGGAGCTCCACTCCAACCACGGACAACAGAGCCACCTGCGGTGAGCTCGAGGCCTGGGACCGGCGCCGCCGCTGCGTCGCTGTTCCCCGCCGCATCAACGATATCCGCCGTGATCATGGTTCCCGCAGACAGCCCGTGTCGAAGTGCCACGGAGTAGAACCCGCGCGAGCTCACTTGTGCTGAGTT
>JBOGSL010000042.1:0-1558 GCA_050695395.1 Chloroflexota bacterium
ATGAAGAGGTGTCGTCCTGTAATTACCTTCGAGCCTATCGATAGCATACCGCAGCACCGGTCCTTGGAAACCTGCCTGCGCAACCGATGCGTAATCTTTGATCGCGTCTGGAATGCGCTAACCCGAAGTTCCCAACGTTTTTGTCGATCCATCGGGCGCCAACCCAAGTGGTGGCTGGCTTTTGGGGCCATTCGGGGTCCGAAATTGTTATCAAAATGTAGACACTAAAATTCTTGACACGTGATCAGATTGGTGTACGATGCGGGCCATGGCCGCACGCACTGGTACTGTTCACGTCGTCACCACTCGCCGTACCTACCAAGGCAAGGCGTACCAGACCCATCTGCTCCGGCACAGCTACCGCGAGAACGGCAAGGTCAAGAACCGGACGGTCGGCAATCTCTCGCATCTGCCGGACTCGCTGATCGACATCATTCGTCGCGCGCTCAAGGGCGAGACGTTCGTGCCGGTGGGCGAATCCTTCGAGGTGATCCGCTCGTTGCCGCACGGCAACGTCGAGGCAGTCCGGACCGCGATGCAGCGATTGGGGATCGCCGCGCAGCTGGACGCCAAGCCAGCGCGCGAGCGCGCGCTGGTGTTGGCGATGATCGCGGCGCGCATCTTGGCGCCGCACACCAAGCTTGCAACGACCCGTTGGTGGCACACCACCACGCTGGCCGAAGCGTTTGGCGTAGCCGATGCGGACGAAGACGATCTGTACCGGGCGATGGACTGGCTCCTGGTGCACCAGGATGCGATCCAGAAGAAACTCGCCAAGCGTCACCTGAGCGAAGGCGGCCTGGTGCTCTACGACCTGTCCTCGAGTTACTTCGAAGGCACGACGTGCCCGTTGGCGTGGCTGGGCCACAGTCGGGATGGCCGCAAGGGGACGCTGCAGGTCAACTATGGATTGCTCACCGATGTACGCGGCTGTCCGGTGGCGGTTTCCGTGCACGCGGGCAATACAGCCGATCCCACGACGTTGCTGCCCGAAGTGAAGCGGGTGCGCGAGGACTTCGGGATCGAGCAGCTGGTGATGGTGGGCGATCGCGGCATGATCAGCAGCAAAGCCATTGCCGAACTGGGCAAGCAGGACGCCATCGGCTGGATCACGGCGCTCAAGAACGTATCCGTGCGCGGCCTGGTCGAGCAAGGTCAGTTACAGCTCGATCTGTTCGATGAGCGCAACCTCGATGTCGGGCCACGCCGTCGTGAGGTAGACGCCCGTGCTGGTAATGTCCAACCCGTCCACGCCCGCCGCACCCCGGTTGGCCTTCACCCGCTTCCACGCTCGCTTGAGATTGTCCCGCGCAAGCACCCGCTCAAGCAGCGGGGCTTGCCCTGCGTCGTCCGACACCCGCCGCGGGCGAGACGCTTCATCGCTGACCGGCCCGTTCACAGCTTCACCGCTCCCGGACCCGCTCGCCTTGCCTCCTCCTGACCTCGCGGCCCGGATTCAGCAAGCATCTGATGCCATGCGCTCCGCATCGACAGATTCCTCCAACGCTCCTTCTCGTTCGGCCCTTCGCCTCGCAGCTACTACGGCCTCGGCTGACTT
>JBOGSL010000043.1:0-2117 GCA_050695395.1 Chloroflexota bacterium
GTGCCTGCGCCGAGTGGAAGAGATTGAGATGGCAAGCGCGGCGACGAAAGATTATGCGAGGTTCATCAACGGGGAAGAGGCTCAGCGCAGCGGGTTCGGCAAGGATATGTCCATGTACGCGAAGGAAGACTACACGAGGATCAAGCACGTGATGGCCGAGCTGACGGGCACAGCGTACAGCGATGAGGAGAACGACTCTTCGTAGCAGCGCAACTTGGGACCAGCGCACTTCCGGGTACTTCGGCCCACCCACACGCCCGCGTTTGAGATGCTTCCCTAAAACGCGCTTTTGTCGCGGATGACCTCTGATGCCCTTATACTCCAATGCATGCCACGCAAACTCCCACTCCTCGTTGCCCTGCTCGCAGCCGGACTGCCAGGGCACTTCACGGCAAGTGCGGCGGTGCCGGCGCAAATCCCGGCGGCATGCGGCAGCACCGACACGAGCCCCATGCAAGGCCACTACACGGGCAGCTGGCAATCCAGCGCCAACTACACGTTCACCGGACAGTTCGCCACGTTCAGCATGACGATCCAGATGCAGGTGGCGATAGACGGCAAGCTGGACATCACGGTGGACGACGGCGGTCACGTGACGGGAACAGCGAGCGGCAACGTCAACGCGCCGATCTTCCGCGACGGCAAGCAAGACATATCGAGCGGCCTCGGGACGATTAGCGGACCGCTGAGCGGAACCATCGGAACGGGAGTGGAGCTCGTCTCGCCGGTTATCGACATGAATTGGGGCACGTTCGGCGGCCACGCCATCGAGCGCTTCATCACCATGCCGAACTATCAACTGGAGACCGGGCAAAGCGGCTGCGTGTCTGCGCAGGGGACGATAAGCGAGGAAGGCTTCCCACTCCAGAATCTGGTGGCGGACGGCACCGGCGAGCAAACCCAGGCGCCAGGGATAGGCTCGGCAGCCGGCAGCTGGCAAGCGAGCAGCGATGAGTCTAGCACCTTCGATAACCTCTCACAACAGGTGGACGGCTTTCTATCGAACGCAAATCTGACCTTGCAGCAAGCGACGCTCGATCCCGGCTCGGTCGACACCCAGATCGTCCAGCCTCTGCAACAACTGGTTGCGAGCATTCAGCAACATCCGGACGTCTCGCGCTGCCTGCTAGAGCGCCTGTATGCCTGGGAGGCGACCGCGGCGCAGACCATGGACGCCCGCGTGGTTCAGCTGGCGGGAACCGGTGATCTGGCCTCGGTGAGCCAGGGGCGGGTGCTGCTGGGGCAAGCCAACGACGTAGGATCGACGTGCGGGCTGGGCGACGGCGGAGCGGCGGCAGCTCTGGTGGCGGCGGATCAGAAGGGCGTGAGCGGAGCGGTCAGGGGAGAGGGCTGGGCGAGCCTGGCACTCTGGCTGCAGGAATCAGGCTTGGCGGGCGGCGCGATCGACCAACCAGCGCTGAACGCCGATTTTCATGCGTTGCTGGCCAACCGGGACTCGAACAGTTACGCGGACGCCGCGCGCGCCGCGTACGCCTTTGGCGATACGTCGGATGTCCGGCCGGTGGCGCGCGCCCTGTCGACGCAATATCACTTCAGGAAAGCCAAGAAACTTGGGCAGATTCTGGTAGCTCGCTTAAGCAAGGTGCGGGTTTCCGCTCCTTCCGGCTCCCCGGTCGAATTTGCCTGGCAGCCGGTGCCCGGAGCGCAGACATATGTGGTGACCGTCAAGGACAGCGGCGGGACCTCGTGGACCTGGTCCGGCCCTGCGACAGCGGTGACCTACGGGACTTTGGCAGTGCCAGGCACGACGGATCAGCAGCGGTGGCCGGCGAGCGGCGCGACGGGCTGGTCTCTGCTGGCGATCGATGCACGGGGCGCGATCATCGCCGGGCGGCTGCGGATGAAAATCTAAACCCGCTCGGACGGTAGGTTAAGAGGGTGCAGCCTCTGCGCACGAAGGCTCGGTGCCGACGGGATCGGCGCGGGGTAATCGAACTCGATGGAGAGCGAGCGGCGGTATCCCTACGGGTCCCTCTTTTCCGCGTCTGCCTCCCTACGCGTTGCTCCCCCCTGCGTCCATTTCTCCTCTAGCCGGCCGCCCTCCTCCCGCCAAATGGATATATTGTCCTGGGCCGGATGGTGGCGGATGGTGATGC
>JBOGSL010000044.1:0-1670 GCA_050695395.1 Chloroflexota bacterium
CTACTCTTCACGGCGGCTTGCACCAAGCTGCCGGAGGACTACCCGACCCCGACGCCGTTCCCTACGACGGCCGAGAGCAACAAGCCGGTGTACACCGTCACCAGGGGGACGATCGAGCAGCAGGTGAAGGCGCTCGGCCGAGTGGCCGCCGAGGAAGAAGCGATCATGTACTTCCGGCAGGCGGGGCGCTTGTTGCACATGTACGCGGACACCGACCAGAAGGTGAAGAAGGGCGACTTGCTCGCCGAGCTCGACACCGGCACCCTGCCAAGTCAAGTCGCGGTCGCCCAGGCGCAAGCCCAGATCGCTCAGCTCAAGGTCGACCAGGCCATGGGCAAAGACACCTCCAGCGGCGGCGATTCGGCCGCGGTGACGTCGGCCAGGGCCGCGCTTGCCAAGGCGGAGGCCGATAACGCGAAGGCCCAGGACGCGCTCGATAATCTGCTCGAAGGGCCGACCACCGCCGACGTTCAGACGGCGCAGGCAGCGATCGCGGCGGCGCAGACCCAGCTGCAAAAAGACCAGACCGCGCTGACCCAGCTTCAGACTCCTCCGACCGCCGATCAACTCACGATTCTCCGCGCCGACCTCGACAAAAAGCAGGCGGCGCTTCAGCAGGCCCAGGCGGCGTACGACAAGGTGAAGCTCGATCCGAACGTCGGCGCGCTGCCCCAGTCGGCCGCGCTTCAACAGGCGACGACCGATTACAACGCGTCGAAGGCGACCTTCGATCAGGCGACCGCGCCACCGAAGCCAGAAGACGTGGCGAACGCCCAGAAGCAGGTCCAGGTCGATCAATCGAGCGTTCAGGCGACTCAGTCAAAGCTAGCCGTCTTGCAACAGGGGGCGACCGCCGCTCAACTGGACGCCGCGAAGCAGACGGTGGCCAGCACCAAGTCCGGGATCGACCTCGCGCGGGTCAACCTTCAGCAGGCCCTCGGAGCGGCGTCAGGCAAGAGCATCGACGTCCAGATCGCCCAGAAGCAGGCGGACCTGGCCAAGCTCCAGTTGCAAACCCTTCAGGACCAGTTGGACCAGGCCCAGCTCCGGGCGCCCTTCGACGGAGTCGTCACCGAGGTCGATAACCAGGACGGTGACGCGATCCAGTCGTACACGCCGGTCCTGACGGTCTCCAACCCGGCGACCCTGGAGATCGCGGTCGAGCTTCAGCCAACCGACCTCACCCAGGTCGCGCTCGGGCAGGTGGCGACCATCGTCCTGAGCTCGTTTCCCAAGACCACTCTGACTGGCAAAGTGATCCGCATGCCGGCGGTGGCAACCAGCAATCAGCCGCAGTTGCCCGCGACCCTCCGGACGGTCCGGATCAACCTGCCAACGCCACCGGGTAAAATCAACCTTGGTGACCTGGCGAACGTGACGATCGACGTCCAGAAGAAAGAGAACGTCCTGCTCTTACCGACGACCGCGATTCAGACGTTCGGCGGGAAGCGCTTCGTTCGCCTGGCCGGCGGCAACGGCGAACACCAGGAAGTGGACATCGAGGTCGGAATCAACGACGACACCAACACCGAGATCACCAAAGGACTGACCGCGGGCCAGAAGGTGATCGCCCCTTAAAGCACACATGAAGCATCCCGAATTTTGGAGATGGCAGCCGGGGGGAACCTCTCTCCCGGCCTCTCCCCGACGCGGGGAGAGGAGCTTCGGGG
>JBOGSL010000045.1:0-2659 GCA_050695395.1 Chloroflexota bacterium
GACCTCACGGACGGCTCGAAGTACCGCAACCTCCTCGGGACGAGGGTGAGCGATTACTTCGACAGGGAGGAGTTCTACGGGCGCTTTGCTCGGGGGGAGCTGGGCTCGGTCGACGTGGTGTTCCATGAGGGCGCCTGCTCGGACACGATGGAGCAGGACGGGCGGCTGATGCTCGAGCGCAATTACCGCTGCTCGAAGATCCTGCTCGATGCCTGCCAGGCACAAGGGACGCGGCTCCTCTACGCCTCTTCGGCGGCGGTCTACGGCGGCAGCACTGAGTTCCGGGAGGAACCGGCGTGGGAGCGGCCGCTCAACGTGTACGGCTATTCGAAGCTTCTGTTCGATGAGGTCGTGCGGCGAAGGCTTCCGGCTGCGACCTCCCAGATCGCCGGATTCCGGTACTTCAACGTCTACGGACCGCGGGAGCGGCACAAGGGGCGGATGGCCTCGGTCGCGTTCCATCAGTTCGGGCAGTTCCAGGAGGCGGGGGCGGTCGAGCTCTTCGGGGAGTACGGAGGCTATGGGCCGGGAGAGCAGCTGCGCGATTTCGTGTTCGTCGCGGACGTGGTGGCCGTGAATCTTTGGTTCCTGAATGCTCCGGACCGCAGCGGCATCTTCAATGTCGGCAGCGGCCGGGCCGAGCCGTTCAACGCGGTGGCTCATTCGGTGGTCAACGCCTGCCGCGCGCAGCGGGGCGAAGGATCCCTCTCGCTGGAGCAGCAGGTCGCGCAGGGGCTGGTCCGGTACGTCTCCTTCCCGGACGCGCTCGTCGGCAAGTACCAGTGCCGGACCCAAGCCGACCTCACTCGGCTGCGGGCGACGGGGTGCGACGTTCAGTTTGCGGATGTCGCGAAGGGGGTGCGGGAGTACGTGGACTGGCTGGCCGGGCGGCCTCGGGGTTGATCGGAGCTAAGTCTGCGGGAGTATCAGGGGGGCGTCAGACTTCAAGGACCTCGACATGACCCGCTCTCCCGTAATGTGAGGACTGCGCGCCCGGTCCCAGGCCGGCGTACAGGTCGTCCTCCTCGCCGCTGATCGCGGCCCACTCGCGCTGCGGCGCATCGATGACGTCGCCCCGGATCGATGCGGTGCCGGTCATGTAGCCGAATATCGGCCCTCGCGAGAGCGGTTCGTCGGGGGGTGAGCTTGGCGACGGGCTTGCCGCGCTTCGTGATGGTGATCGGCTCGCGGCTGCGCGCGACGACATCCATGAGCCTCAAGCACTTCGCCTTGAATTCACCGGCGGGGATTTCCACGATTATGTCCATGGTTATTTCGAAGTGGTCATATAAACGTCGCCGCGCGGAAAGCTCAACGCCCGTTTGCGTACGTGAACGGGCTGGCGGCCAAGGCTCGGGATGCGCAGCTTCGAAGTGCCGGCTCAATGGGGCGGGTGCGTGAAGAGGAAGTAGACCACCCCGAGCACCATGAGCATCCCGCTGAAGACCACGGTAGTCACGTGTCGCGTGAGCTTGCCCTCGACGGAATGAATCTCCGTCCGGACACCCTCGATCTTGATATCGAGAGCATGGATGTCCTTGCCGAGGTCGTCGCGGACCGCTCGGATGTCCTTGCCGAGGTCGTGACGGACTGCTTGGATGTCCTTGCCGAGATCATCACGGACTGCCTTGATGTCCTTGCCCAGGTCGTCACGGACCGCACGGGTGTCCTTGGTCAGATCCTGACGAAGCATCTGAATGTCTTGTCTCAGCGCATGCACGTCGTCCTTGGTGGCCAGCGTGTCTCTTGCGCCTCCGATCTCGATCTCGATGGCGCGCACGATGGCCCGCGCCTGCTGGGGAGGCAGGTCGGCCTTCTCCAGGATCTCGAGAGACTCCACCTGCATGGCGATCATCATAGTCCTCGCGGTGATCGGCGACTATCGGAAGATGGCACATGCGCAGTCTCAAATAATCGATGAAAAAAAGCTGATTCTCTTTGCGCTGATACGCCGCAGGGACGTCTGGGAGCGACGTCCGAAATGGCGCCGCGGACCCCAGGCATCCTCCTTGCTCCATTTCCTTGAGCGTGAACGCATCTTCAGGTAGGGTCCTTCCGCCATGAAAGTCACCATCTTCGGGTCCGGCTATGTAGGCCTCGTCACGGGTGCCTGCCTCGCGGAGGCGGGCAACCACGTCGTATGCGTCGATGTCGATGCCGGCAAGATCGCGAGGCTCAATGACGGGGAGATCCCCATCCACGAGCCGGGGCTCGAGGCGCTCGTCAAGCGCAATCGGGAGGCAGGTCGGCTCGAGTTCACGACCGACGCCGCGAAGGGCGTGGATCACGGCCTCTTCCAGCTGATCGCCGTGGGCACGCCGCCGGACGAGGACGGCTCCGCCGATCTGCGGTACGTGCTGGCCGTCGCGCGCACGATCGGCACCCACATGAGCCGGTACAGCATCGTCGTCACCAAGTCGACGGTCCCCGTCGGCACGGCGGACAAGGTGCGCCAGGCGGTGAGCGCGACGCTCGAGGCGCGCCGGGCCGCCGTCGAGTTCGACGTGGTCTCCAATCCCGAGTTCTTGAAGGAGGGGGCGGCGGTTCAGGATTTCATGAAGCCGGACCGCGTCATCATCGGCACCGACAATCCACGCACGGTCGAGCTGCTGCGCATGCTCTACGAGCCGTTCACGCGCAACCACGAGCGGTTCATCGT
>JBOGSL010000046.1:0-3221 GCA_050695395.1 Chloroflexota bacterium
GCTGAGCGATGAGTCGCCCTCCAACCGCGCCGCGATTCGCTGGCCGGCCAACACGCCAGCGAGCAGTCGCATGGTTGTGCCCGAATTGCCGCAATCCAAGGAGGTTTCATCGCCGACCGTGGCTCGCATTCCGTCGATGCGAAGTCGAATAGAAGATGAGGCGCCGTTCCCGTTGAGACGCTCCACCTGTACTCCCAACGCCTCCAGGCACGAGCATGTCGATTGCACGTCGCCACCCGGGGCCAGGTTCATGACCTCGGCGCCGCCGGCCAGCGCTCCGATCAGGAGGGCCCGGTGACTTATGGATTTGTCACCCGGAACCTCAACACTTCCCCCCAGAACTGAGGGAAAGACCCGCCATCTCATGCGCGACTCCCGACCTCCCGCCGCCCCGTGGCGAGCATCGCGCCGAGCCCCTCCGAATCATGGTTCCGAATAGCATCCTTCATATCCGTAAGCTTCGCGACGCAGCGGTCCAGCGCCTCAAGCACGGGCTCTCGATTCGAGAGGAGTATGTCTTTCCAGAGCGAAGGGTCGCCGCTCGCGATACGGGTCATATCCGCCAATGCCGGGCCGCTGAGAGAGATGTCGCTGCCTTCGAGCGACAGAGCCAACGCGGTCGACATGACCATCGGAACGTGGCTGGTGCGGGCAACGATCTCGTCGTGCCTTGGTGCGTCGATCACCCGCGGGCACGCGCCTAACATCGCCACAAATTCGCCCGCCTCGCGTATGGTTGCCTCGCGAGTGCGGCTGTTCGGGGTCAACGCCCATGGCCGGCCCGCGATGAGTTCCGCTTCGGAAGTTGATGGACCTGTGACTTCTCGTCCTCCTAGCGGATGGCCCCCGATCATGTTCTCGGCGTGCTCCAGGTTGCCCATTGCCGCGACGACGGGCTGCTTGACGCTCGCCGTATCCATCACCAACTGGCCGCGGCCCAGTCCGTCGATCCTCAATAATTGAAGGATCGCCGGAACGGGCGCGGCAAGGAGCACGAAGTCGGCGCCGTTGATGTCGGGCGACGGGAGGATCTCATCCACCAGGTCGCGCGCCACCGCAATCGCCGCGTGTTCCGCATTGGGATCGTAGCCTCGCACCCGAAACCCGGCTTTCCGAGCCGCCTCGGCTAGCGAGCCGCCGATCAATCCGAGGCCAATGACGGTGACGTCGGTCACAGTGACCGTCCGAGGGCCGCCGCAAGAGGGCGAAGCTCGTCCATGAGCGTGGCGAAGCGATCGCAACGCAGGGATTGAGCACCGTCCGACAGCGCCTCCGCCGGACGGGGATGCACCTCGACGATGAGTCCGTCTGCTCCAGCTGCCAGTCCGGCCTTCGCCGCAGCGGGGACGAATCGCCACTTCCCCACGGCGTGGCTGGGGTCGACGATGACGGGGAGGTGCGTGACGTACTTGAGAACCGGAACGGCGCTGATGTCCAGGGTGAAGCGCGTCGAGGTTTCGAAGGTGCGGATTCCCCGTTCACAGAGGATCACTTGATCGTTGTGATTGGCCAGGATGTACTCGGCCGACATGAGAAGTTCTTCGACGGTGGCGCTCATGCCGCGCTTGAGGAGGACGGGATGGCCGGAGCGGCCGACCGCCTGCAAGAGCGAGAAGTTCTGCATGTTGCGAGCGCCCACCTGAAGGATGTCGACATGCCTCGCCACGAGGTCCACGTCGTCTACCGAAAGGACCTCGGTGACCACCGCGAGACCAAGCTCCTTGCGCAGCCGGTCGAGCATCTCCAGCGCATTCCTCCCGAGGCCCTGGAAACTGTAGGGCGAGGTGCGAGGCTTGAATGCCCCTGCTCGCAGCACCGTGGCACCGGCGGCTTTCACCGCCTGAGCCGTTTCCCACAGTTGCTCCTCGCTCTCCACCGCGCACGGCCCCGCCACGATGACCACTGGCTCCCCGCCGAAGCTGATGCCTTCAACCGAGACCACGGTGTTTACCGGCCGAAAGTCGCGGCTGCCGAGCTTGTACGGCTTCGTGACGGGAACCATATGGTCGACGCCGGGGAGCAACTCCAGGGATTCGAGGTCTAACGGCGAACTGTGGCCGATAACGCCCACGATGGTCGTCTCTTCGCCCTGGGACACGTGTGGCCGGAAGCCGAGCCTCCTGACAGACTCGACCACTCCGTCGATCTCATCCTGGCTCGCATGGGCGTGCATCACAATGACCATATCTCCAATCTCCTCAAGCTGCGCAATCATCTGCCGCTCCCGGGGTAAAAAGAGACCGGAGGCTTTCACCTCCGGTCTACGGGTATAGCGTCTCGGGCGGGCTCTAGTTACCCGTCACGTTATACCCGTATATGCATACCAGTAGTAATGGGTTTGTCGAATCTTCATGAGAAGTGCCCGCTCCTTGTTGGTCCCAGTGTAGAGGCGACTCGGCGATGTGTCAAACTTCCTTTCCACCCGGGTGCCGCAGCGCGGTGCTGTAGAGCCGCCAGACTAGAGAGGGACGTGGCCCGGCACCGGCCAGGGCGCTCATGCGCGCTTCTATCTGGCAACCGACCGCTAACCACGTTGAGCAAACCTGGCGACGGAGAATTTCGGCGCTGCAGCGGCGGCGTCGTCCGTCGCCAGATCGGCCAGCATCGCGCCTATAACAGGGCCAAACTTGAAGCCGTGGCCACCGAAGCCCATGCCGAGCACAATCGAGCCACGACGATCGATGACGAAGTCGTCATCAGGGGTGCTGGCGTAGAGGCAGGTCTCGGCGCGTGAAGGGACGGTCTGCAGTGAGGGCAGATGCCGTTCCACAAATCGATTGACGTCTTCAAGGCGCCGTGGCTCGAGCAGCGGCTCGGTATTCGGATCCACCTCCGGCCCAGCCCCGTGTTTGGCCACCTTGACCACGGGCTCAGGCCCGTTGGGGAGCCCGTAGAACTCAAACTTGCCGGGCCCGGCGTGGGCAATGAAGGGCAGAATCGTCGCGTCCTTGGGATACGGGTAGTAGGCAACGTGCTCGCGCGTTACTGTGAGGGGCACGTGCAGGTCGAGGGTCGCTAGTAGGTCGTTGCTCCAACCCGCAGTAGCCAGCACGACCCGATGCGCGTGGATAGTCCCTCGGTCGGTAACCACCCGAACTTCATCATCCAACGGCTCGAGGCCCACAGCCCGCGTCTCGGCGTGTACACGCGCTCCCCCATTGCGGGCAAGGTCGATGAAGCCACTCCGCGACGCGTCAGCGAGCACCACGCCGTACTCCTTC
>JBOGSL010000047.1:0-2108 GCA_050695395.1 Chloroflexota bacterium
TGGCTGGGCTGGACGGCGCATGGCTACTTCGCCGCGTATTACCAGCCGCCGCCGCTCGATACGATCTCCGGCCCGCTGCTGGCGTTTGCCGCGCAGCAGGGGTTCGGCTTTGTCCCGTTGCACGGCGAGCGCGACCAGCAATGGGACGCCGGGCTGACCATACCCGTGCATGGATGGTTTTTTAACTTCGATCACTTCCGCACCGGCGCCACCAACTTTCTCGACCACGATGAGGTCGGCAACTCGGATATTTTTCTCCCCCTCGGCGACGCGCACGCCCGCATCGCGGGCAACGAAGTCACGCTGCGATCGGGGCCGATTTTCCGCCGCGCGCGCTGGAGCGTGGCCTATTCCAATCAGATCGCCGAAGGCCAGGGACCGGTCAGCGGCGGGCTGATCGAGTTCGCGCCGACGGGCTATTTCTTTTTGGATCACGATCAGCGGAACACGGTGAACACGGTGCTGACGACGACGCTGCCGTCGCAGGCCTGGGCCACGGTGAGCTTCGGCTACGGCTCGGGGTTCCTGAACGGCGACGGGCCGGCGCATCTGCCGCCGCACAGTGTGCTCAGCTTCGCCGTAGGCAAGCGGTTCAACGCGGCCTGGTCCGGCAGCCTGAACGTCACCAACCTGACTAACGCCCAGTTTCTGCTGGACAACAGCAATACCTTCGGTGGCACGCACTGGGAGTTCCCGCGGCAGGTGTTTGTCCAGGTCAACTACCGCTTCCATTACTGACGCCCGCGCTTCCCAGAACCGGGCGACCCAGCACGGGTCAGTCGGGAACCAGGAAGCGAGCCTGGGGTTCCGTGGGGCAGGCGTCCCGCCTGCCGAGCCGGCGATTGCCAGCGGCCGCAGTGGGGCTAATCCTCGCCTCCTGGCCTGCGTGGACCTGCGCCGCTACGGCACGCGCAAGGGAACGATGGCGATGGTATGGGCCCAAGCGAAGTGAAGCTGGGCGCTGCGGGGGCCGGTGCGATGGAACGAAATGGTGAACGGGTCAATGGTGGCGACGCTCGGGTGGACGCGCAGGTTGGCGCGTGGCAGATCGTTCTGGCGGCCGGTATAAGGGATGCCCCATTCTCCGTTTTTTTTGCTGATGATCAGGGTCCAATGGCCGGCATTGGGGATGGCGAAAAGCGTATAGCTGCCGGCGGCCAGATGCACGCCCGCCAGGACGATGGCCTTGGAAGTCGTCAGCGCGGTGGCCTGGTTGGCGCCCAGGCGCCAGACGTGGCCGAAGGGAACCAGATAGTTGGAGCCGGCGCCAAAGATCAGGCGGGGATGGTGCGGCGGCTTGGGGTTGCGGATGTAGGGGCGGTGATAGGTGACCGTGATGGTCGCCCCGTGAACCGTGATCGCGGCCTGGCCCGGCGGGCTTAGAAGCTCGCGGGGCGCGGGAGCGGCGGCAAAGGCGACGGCGGCGAGGAAGAAAAGAGCGGCGGCGAGGCTGGCAATTTTGCGCATGGGGGACTCCGGGACACTATACAACGCATGGGGTTTGGGGACCGGGGTATGGGGTTTGGGGTACGGGGTTTGGGGCGGCAGGCGAGGAATGCCTACGCCACGGCCGCTCCGGCCTAAGTTTCTGATATAATTGGATTTACCGACAATGGCGGAAGATCCGAATAGCCCCCAACTGCCGCTGGCGAGCGATGGCCAAGACGGCGGCAGCGGCAACAAAAATCTGCTCCCGATCAACATCGAGGAGGAGATGCGGCGGTCCTATTTGGACTATGCCATGTCGGTCATCATCGGCCGCGCGCTGCCGGATATCCGGGACGGGCTGAAGCCGGTGCACCGCCGCATCCTCTACGCGATGTTTCGCGAGGGATTGCTGGCGAACAAGAAATACTCGAAATGCGCCGGCGTCGTCGGTGAGGTGCTGAAAAAATACCATCCCCACGGGGACGTGGCGGTCTACGACGCACTGGTCCGCATGGCGCAGGATTTCACCCTGCGCTACCCGCTGATTGATGGGCAGGGCAACTTTGGTTCGGTGGACGGCGATCCACCCGCGGCGTACCGCTACACCGAAGCGCGGCTGGCGCGGATCGCCGAGGAGATGCTGGCCGACATTGACAAGGACACGGTGGACTTTACTCCCA
>JBOGSL010000048.1:0-2602 GCA_050695395.1 Chloroflexota bacterium
GCGAAACCCAACACGGCCATGGTCAGCGTGGTGATGAAGCCGATATAGAAATTCACCCGTTTCATGTCCGGTCATCCCCTCCGATGTGGCAACACCATACCCCGCCCGGAGAACGCAAACAATTCTCCTTTTGAGGTATTTTTGCCCCTATTCCGCCAGTCGGAACTCCCTCACCGCCTTCGGCGGAAACGCACCCCGTTCCAGATCTTCGATGAGCCGCGCCAGTTCAGCCCGGGCGAAATGCTCCTGCTCCGCGCTTATCACCCCCTTGGCCAGCGCGTCCTCCAGCTCGTCCTCGTCGAGCACGTAGTACTCCCCGCCCGGCGTGATCCAGAGGTCCAGAAACAGGTCGACCAGTGGCTGCAACGTCTCGATGTCGTCGCCTTGCCACTGCACCGCCTGCAGCACGTCCGCGTAGAAGCCGGTGAACGAACCATCCGGCCGGTACACCCGCGCGATATCGAACGGCTGGTCCTTGAAGAGAAACCACACGAATAGGTATCCCGGGGCCATCACTACCTCGTCGCCCACCACCAGAGGCTTGGCCGGCTCCGGCGCGATGACAAGCTCCATGACGATGACGTGCTCGTCCGCCGTCAGGAGTCTGTTGCGATAGCGAGTTATGCGACCGGGCGGCCGAATGTAGACGAGCTCCAGCTCGCGTGCTTCGCGATCCAGCTAGCGCTTCCCGAAGCCCGCTGCGATGACGGTGATCCGCATCTCGTTACTCAGCAACGGATGGATCACCGCGCCGAAGATGATGTTGGCATCGGGCGCGGCGGCGTCCTGGATCATCTGCGCGGCGGTGTTGACTTCGTGCAGGGTGAGATCGGGCCCGCCGGTAATGTTCAGCAGAATGCCTCTGGCGCCGGTGATCGAGGATTCGAGTAGCGGGCTGGAGATGGCCGACCGCGCCGCCTCAGCCGCGCGATCCTCGCCGCTGGCCGAGCCCATCGCCATCAGAGCGGTGCCCGACCGATGCATGATGCTGCGCACGTCGGCGAAGTCGAGGTTGATCAGCCCTGGAGTGATGATCAGATCGGCGATGCCGTGGATACCTTGGTGCAACGTCTCATCGGCCATCCGAAACGATTGATCGATCGCAGCGGTCTGAGGCGCGATCTGCAAGAGTCGATCGTTGGATACCACGATCAGTGCATCCACCAGGGGGCGAAGGCGCTCCAGCCCTTCCAACGCCACGGCTCGCCGCCGTCTGCCCTCGAATGCGAACGGAAGCGTGACGATGCCCACGGTGAGGGCACCTACCTCCTGCGCCACGGCTGCCACCGTCGGCGACGCTCCGGTTCCGGTACCTCCGCCAAGCCCCGCTGTGATGAAGACCATGTCGGCGCCGTCCAGCACTTCCTCGAGGTCGTCGCGCGCCGCCTCGGCGGATTTCTCGCCCAGTCTTGCGTCTCCGCCCGTGCCAAGGCCGGAGGTAATGCGATGCCCGATGTGCAGCCTCTTCCGCGCGAGCGAACTATCCAGTGCCTGCGCATCGCTGTTCACCGCCACGAACTCGATTCCCTGGACCCCCGAGTCGATCATCCGGTTGATTGTGTTGTTGCCCGCTCCGCCCACCCCGAGAACCTTGATCTCCGTGAAGCCCTTAGCCATCGCTTCCGTTTGCGAGTCGAGGATTTGGGGGATCACCGGGCGTGGCCGCTTGGCATCCAGCCGTTTAGGATCGAACCCTCCGTTAGACACGAGCAAGCACCTCCTGAGCCAGCGAGCGATACATCTCGCTGGCCCGCTGCGAGCCGCTCAACTCGACGAGCGGAACTCCGGCCGAAGCCGCTTCGAGGATCTTTGAGTTCGTTCCCACGTGAGTCTGGAACACTAGATCGCCCCAGTGCTCGCGTAGGTATGCGGCCACGGATTGCTCCTCGCGCAGCCGGCGGTCGAACTTGCTGAGCAATATGCCGAGGATACGTAGATTCGGATTGATATACAGAATCTCATCGATACTTTCCTGTAACATCTGTAGCCCCTGTAGCGAGAAGTAGCGCGCTTCGGTGGGGATGAGAACCAGCTGGGCGGCCACCAGCGAGTTGATGGTGAGCAAGCCCAACGACGGCGGTGTGTCGATGAAGATGAAGTCGTACTCGTCGGCCAGCGTAGCAAGCTGATCGCGCAGGCGAAACTCGCGTCCGAGCTTGTTCATGAGAGCCGCTTCGGCCGCCGCCAGTGAAACCGTCGACGGCGAGAGATCGAGGCGCGCGTCTCCCTGCCGGTAGATAGATACCACCGGCACCTTCGATTTGCGGTCGAGGATTGCATCCGCGATGGTCGCTCGATCCGGTTCCCGCGCCCCGAAGCTCGCCGAGAGATTGCCTTGCGGGTCCATGTCCACGACTAGAACCCGTCGGTTCATCCCGAACAGCGAGGCGCCCAGGTTCGTGGTGGTGGCGGTTTTGCCGACTCCACCCTTCTGATTGGCGACGGAAATGATACGTGCTGGCAATATTGATGATTCTCGGGCGGAGGGGTCAGGTGCATTGTACGGGCAAATAAGTGCTCTGACAAGCACTTAGCGGAGTACAATGCGATATCCTAAGAAAACTTCGTAGCGGCGCGGCAGCTCGCGCCTATTAAAGGGAGC
>JBOGSL010000049.1:0-1751 GCA_050695395.1 Chloroflexota bacterium
CTGACGCCCGCCCGCACTAATCGTCCCGATCCCGTCAATCGTCACGCTCCCACAGATACCGTTTGCCATGCACTGATCCATCACCTCCCCGGTGGGGTCGGTACGATTGAGCGGATTGTTCTCCACAGAGCTGTACGGATTGAACCCCTGGGTGGACTCCGGATGCCCGATCAGCGGATCAACACTCAAAAACCTCCCCAATGCCGGATCGTAGAGTCTGGCGTTGTAGTCATCGAGTTGGACCGCATCGAGCCCTTCCTGCCCGGTGTAGCCCTTGTCGCTCTCGGTGGTGTTGATGGTGAGCGCCTGGGAGATGCTCATCTGCCCCGCCCAGCCGGCCGTCATGCGTTTCCCGAAGGGACCGTAGCTCATCACATCGGCCGAGGCGCCGTTGCCGTCGCCGAGATCTATCGTGCTGCCGAGCTGGTCGGTGACCGGATAGAGCACGCCCGCGTTGTTGCCGCCGGTGTCGATGACGGTGAGATCGGCGAGGGCCAGCGTGCGGCGGATGCCCGTGCTGCCGGCGAGGTCGATGAGTTCGGCGGCGCCCAGATAGGTCACCGTCTCGCTGCCGGTGCTGACGGTTTTGCGGTAGCGCTCGTTGTCCGGACCGTAGGCGAGGGTGACGGTGGTGCCGCCCTGGGTGATCGTGGTCGCCTTGCCGAAGGTAGCCCAGGCGAGCGTACGCCCGGCGCCGCTGGTCATCTCGCCGTTCGCGTTGTAGCCGTAGCTCGATCCGTCGTCGATCGAGGTCACCGCATGCGGGCCGGCACCGTTCTCGCCGTAGGTGTAGGTCCCGCGGTCCGAGCGGTAGGTGAGATTGCCGGCATCGTCGTAGGCGTAGGTGGTGGTGCCCCCGCCGCCGCTCGCGGTCAATACGCTCTTGATGAGGCGGTTGAGCGCGTCGTAGTGCTCGCTCTCGTGGGACCCGGCGAAGACGTCGTCGCGCTCGCTGAGATTGCCGTAGTGATCATAGCTGTAGGTGTACTGGGCGAGCGTCGCACTGCCCTTGGTGGCGGCGAGGTTCAGCGCAAGCCCCGTCACCTGGCTGTAGCCGCGCACCACCGTCACCCCGTTGCCTTCGTCCACCTCGGTCGCATGGCCCCAAGCGTCCATCGCCGCCGCTCAGATTACCTGGATTCGCAGGTGGCTTGCCACTCCTGCAGCTTGTTCCTGAAGAACTCGTCCAGCGCGGGGAGTTTATCGATGTTGGGTTTGGCGAAGTAGTATTCGACGTAAAAATCGGATGTAAAGAGAGACCGCTTGCACGTGTAGCCCAATCCCGGTTCCGCGCCACAGTCTGCTATATCCCAAATGCTTGGCGATGGCATAGACTTTCCAGTGGCGTGCCGTCAATCTATGGACACCAGCTCAAAAAAGTCGTCATATTTTTGGTTTTCTGGCCGAGTAACGCGATACAAGTTAGTGCCGGGAACCTTCAAAACAGACGAATCCTTCCACCACCCCGTTAAATTCCACAGATCGCGATCTTCCTGTATAAAATGCGCGGGGCCGCCGGGACGTGCGGCATCCGGGAGCGGCCAAACTACAACAGTGGAACCCATGTAAGTGCCCACTTTCCCCGGTATCTCCGGGATGTAGCCTGAGATTTCGCGCGCCAGCTCGTCGGAGGAAAATTGCATGGTCACTTCTGGAGTCACCGAAACGTCCGTTTTCATGTGCGCAATAGCTTCGCCAAAGGCACTGCCCTGAAGACTCGTTATGCGTTCCGATGGAATACATAAGCCATG
>JBOGSL010000050.1:0-2197 GCA_050695395.1 Chloroflexota bacterium
ACCAACCCCGGCACCCTTCAGGCGATGCTGGCGCGCGTGGACCAGATCGACCGCAGACTGCGCGATCACATCCTCGCCGGGCTGGCAGTCTTCGACGAGCACAACGTCGAAGACAACTACGACCACATCCATGGCTGCCTCGCGTCGGATCGGGACGATGATGATCCCGTCTTCCGGGTGGTGGACGACGTCACTCGTCAGCGCAGCCTGCGTCCCACCAAGACCGGCCTGATCATCTTCAATCTCAAAGACCAGCGCATCGTCCAGATGCTCAATCACTTTTATGCGGTTGAGCGCGCCGGTGAGGTGCATTTGCACAACGGCGAGCGCTACTCGAAGCGCACCGTGACCTACCAGCTTCCCGAGACCTGGTCGATCGTACCGTAGGCCCTAACGCGAGACGTAGCTCGGAGAACGCCTCGTAAACGTAGCACGGGGACAGAGCCCCGAGCTACGTCTGACCGGACAGAGCCCCGAGCTACGTCTGCGGGGACAGAGCCCGTGGGTCCGCCACCACGCAGCCCTACGACGGCACGGCCTCGCTCGCCGTCTTTCCCTTGAATGCCGCCTTGCTCAAGTCATCCAATGTGCGCTCGATTTTGAATTGCTCGCTGAGCAAGCCCGCCAGACTCATCGCCGCCGCCGGGCGGTCGTCTTCGCCGATGTTTGCCGCCAGGTGCCGGACGCGCGAGATCCCTTCGTCCAACTTGAATCGACGCCAGCGCGCCAGATGGACGGCCACGCTGATCGTCTCCTTTCCGTCCGGTACGCCCGGTTTCTCATCATTTCGCAAGCTGTCGGCCAGGGCTTGCACATTCGGCGCCAAGCTCTCTCGAAAAAGCGCGAAGTCGTAGTTTTTCTTGCGATTCCAGTCCAGCAGACGCTCTTTCAAGTCGTCGTGAGTCGGCTCGAAGTGGATGCCGGCCAGGAGCGTGACGGCTTCCTCGGAGACAAACATTTCCCGTAGCAGGCTGGCGAGTAGCGCGCGCTCGAGCTCGTGCGCCGGATGTACCGTGACGGCGACTCCGGTGAGCTCGGTAACCTGCTTCGCCCGCGGCAAAGTTGGCTGCGATCTGCCTGCCGGCAGCGAACGTTGCAGCGCCCGCACCTCTACCCCGGTCGCCGCTGCCAGCCGCTCTATCCACGCGGCCTGCCAGCCGGCGGATGAGGCGAAGCGCTGGATGACGGGGAGGATCGTCGTCACGGCCTGCTGGCGCCAGGCATCCGACGAGCGATCCAGGCCGGCCAGTATCTCCTCGAAGTAGAAGTCGAAAGCGGGAACGGCCGAATCAATGATCCGCTCCCAGTCTGCCGGCCGATCTCGGATCAGCTCGTCCGGGTCCCCGTCGCTCTCGTTCAGCCTGGCCACTCGCAGATCGATGGTTGTCTTGCCGAGGTTCGCGACCTCCGCCCACGCCACGAGGGCCGCGCGAGCCGCCGCTGCTCTGCCCGCCGGATCGGGGTCGAGGCAGATCACGATGGAGTCCGCCACCCGAGCCAGGCCGCCCAGCTGTCCCGTCGTGACCGCCGTCCCCAGGCTGGCCACCGTGTAGCCGAAGCCGCAGGCGTGAGCCCGGATCACATCCAGGTAGCCCTCGACCAGCACGGCTCTGCCGGCCTTGCGGATCGCCTCGAGGCCCTGGTGAATCCCGAACAGAACCGAGCTTTTGTCGAAGATCTCGGTCTGCGGCGAGTTGAGGTACTTGGGATGATCGTCGCCCAGAGCGCGGCCGCCGAGGCCGGTTATGCGGCCGGAGGCGTCCTGAATAGGCAAGATGACGCGATGGTGAAAGCGGTCTCGCAGGTCGTTCGCCTGCTCCGACTGGAGCGCGAGGCCGGCGCTCAGGATGATCCGATCGTCGAATCCCTTCTCCCGTAGATGTTGTACCAGGCCGTCGCGTTCGCGAGGCGCGTAGCCCAGCTCGAATTCGCCAATCGCGTCATCGCCGAACTTCCGGCTCTGCAGATAGCGACGCGCCGGCTCTCCCGATGGGTCGTGCAGGCGGGCCGCGTAGTAGGCGGCAGCCGCTTGATTTGCTTCGAAGAGACGATTCTTCAGCGACGGTTTCCGTTGCGCCGGCTCCTCGAGCGACACGCCCGCTTCGCCGGCCAGCTCTACCAGAGCCTCGCGAAACGAGACGCGCCCCAGCTCCATCACAAAGCTGAAAACATCGCCGCCCTTGCCGCAGCCGAAGCA
>JBOGSL010000051.1:0-10140 GCA_050695395.1 Chloroflexota bacterium
GCGCTGGGGCGCCGCAATCCAGTGATCGGAGGCGAACCGCCAGATCTCCTCCCCTGCGTCGACGTCGCTCGCTGACCTGCCCAATCCGGGCAGCCGCGGGCCGCCCGGCCAGGTGTGACCGCCGCCAAGGACAACCATGTGCTCCACCGCGGTGCCGCCCACGCCCCCACTGTCGACGAGACGTTCGATGCTTGTCCGGTTCGGGGAAGCGGCGGGCAGCGCCGGTTCGACGGTCTGCTCGGTGCATCGATCGATGTCGCTCCATCGCCGTATCGTGCCGCCCAGAGAGAGCACGCGGGACCCTCACCTTACCCCCGAAAGCAGCAAGAGCAGTCGTCCGCTCCCGCGTGCCAGTCCGCCCTCGATCGGCATCAATCGGTCCCGGTCTCCCTGAATCAGCATCACCGACACGGCGTGATCGGGGGCTCGGTTCACCAGCGCTTCCGGCATCAGCCCTGCAACGGGCGCGATCACCGGAATCCACTCGCTCAGCTCGATTCCCAGCACGTGGCACATCACGCCGCCATTGGAGAGGCCCGTGACGCAAACCCGCGCCCGGTCAATTTCGTCCTCTTCGCCAAGCCGGTCGATGATGGCGCGAATGAAGGCCACGTCGTCAACGCCTGCTCTCTCGGCCGGCGTATTCCCGCGGGCAGCGTTCCAGCTTCGCCGATATCCTTCCGGGTAGACGACGACGAAGCCGTGACGATCGGCCACCGCATCGAGCCGGCTAATGCGCCGAAATTCCCGGACGGTGAGGTTGCGGCCGTGGAGGGCGATCATCAGCGGCAGCCGCTCTGCAGCCGCCGTCACTGGTCGATAGACCACAAACCTGCGAGGCCGGGCGTCGACCTCGATCGTCTCCGATCGTTCGGTGCGCGGATCGTCGGGAGCCGTGGCGCCAGTAGCCGTCCAGGCGCCTTGCTCGCCTCCGCTCTCCATGGCCTGATCCTATATCGGGTCGTGGCCCATGGCCACGTCGCCTTACCTTGTCTCCCGGGCGATGCGAGAGCGCCGGCCACCCCGCATCGCGCGGGTGAGCATGCGTACGAGGAGAATGCAACTCCGGGCCACGCACACCGCGCCGGCCACCGCGGCCACCATGATCAGTCCGCGCAGCCAGTTCTGTACCGTCTCCCAACCGGGAGGGGTGGCCGTGTCCGTGGCGAACCCGACGAAGCCAATGCCGGCCATGGCGATGAAGAGGGCGATCACTGCTCCGAGGGCCCAGCCCACGCCCTGGAACGACCGCGCGACGCCCTGCCAATAGTCCGCGGGGCGGAGGAACTGGGGCCAGAAGATGCCGGTGGCGGAGGCTGCCAGCAGGACGATAAGGCCCAGCAGGCCCGCCAGCGCGGCCAGCAAGATCTGGAAGCCCCCCAGGCCGATGCCGGCGAAGACGCCGGCCGGAGGCACGACGAACGGTGCGACACCCGCCACGGCCGAGAGTAACGCGAGCGCGGCGATGACGAGAACTTTGGGGATGAGCGAGGATCTCGTCCGCGAGTTCGGCGCCGCAACCATATGAGCACCTCCTGCGCCTATGCTCAGCGTAACTGCTTGGCCGGAACTGCCAGAAAGGCGCAGAAGGCCCCGTCGGAAAACGCGATTCGCCTCAACCAGCTCGCGCTCTTTACGCCCGTCTGATCACCGGTCGGTTCCCTTTCGGCTCGGTGCCGGGCCGAAGAGATGCAATTGGATGGCGACAAGGGTCTCGCCGAGAGTTGGCGCGATCTCGCCGGAAGGTTCTGACATTCGCGTGGTTATCGCGCTGGACGGCGCCTTCTCAAGCTGTTCGGTCGTCACGCGCTAGCCGACGGCCATTCGAGGGCGCCCCTACCAGCGTGTCGGCCATTGTCATATGCCCTTCGCAACGAGAAACGGTGGGACCGGGGCGGGTTAAGGCTGCCGTCCGCGTCCAGCGAGTCGGCGACGGCGTGAGACGGAGGTAGGCATCGAGACGTGAGTGGACAGGTATCAGACGACGCGCGTTGGGAGCCTGAAAGCGGGGACTCGCGCGAGCCGTAGCGCACCGTGCCGCAGCCTCGCGCATGCCCTGGCTCCGCCGCAGCCCCTCCCGGCTCCAACTCTGGCGCTTTGTGTTGACAAATGGGCCTGCGCATGATTTACTGGGATTGTGACTGACGGGTCAGTCAATGGAGGCGGGCGTGGAACTGCAGACGGCACGGACCGAGGTGGGGCGTCGGGAGAGGCGCACGGCGATCCTGCTTGCCGCTGTCGAACTCTTTGGGCAGCGCGGCTTCACCGATACCCTCGTCTCGGACATCGCCCGAGCGGCGGGAGTCGGCCACGGGACTGTGTTCCTCTACTTTGCCTCCAAAGATGCCCTCTTTCGGGCCGCCGTCCTCGAACCGCTCGAGGAGTTTGCCGCTCGTTCGCTGGAGATCATGGGCGCTGAGGGCAGTGCGCTCGCGCGCATTCGTCGGCTAGTGCGCGAGCAGGTGCGGGATATGCCGGCGGAGCGGAGCTACCTCCAGGTGGTAGGCGAGGCTGGGGCGCAGGACAAGCGGTTCGGAGACCTGAGTGCGGCGATCTCCGCCATCATCTATCGCGTCGTGTCGCGGCTTGCAGAGCTGGTCACCGAGGGCATGGAGGCCGGAGGGCTTGCCCCTGGCGTTCCGGACATCATCGCTGCCTCGTATATTGCCTACCTCAACGGTATCGGTCTGGTCGTCCGCAACTCTAAGGATGACCCGGTATGGGAGCAGCTGATCGATCAGGGGCTCCGCCTGTTTGCGCCAATGAAAGGAGATGCTTCTGATGACTGAGACGAAACAGCGAATGGAGCAAATCGTCACCGGACCGATGGAGCCGCAGGAGCTCGGGATGGTGGTCGATGTGCTGGCGCGCGCCCTGCGGGACAACCCAAGTTTCATCGGCATGTTTGGTCCCAAACCGGGCCGTCGCCTCCGATCAACGCGGATCCTCTGCCGGATGATCCTGTCAGGCCAGTCCGAGCCGCCGACAGTGGCACGCCTGGCAGGCGTCGTCGTCGGCGCTGCCGCCGTTTCCCCTCCGCAGACCTGCTTCTACTGTGGGGCGCGGTGGCGGCACTACCGGATCAACATCGCCGGCAGGGGATTCACCATCGAGTCGGAGGTGTCCTTCCGCGAGCTCCTCCGGTTGCTCCGTCTTGGATTACCCGCACTCCACCGCGCCGGCGTCATGGGACGCTTGTCTGCCGTTCACGACCCTCAGGTCCGGCACTGGCATGTCGAGTTGGTAGGTGTTGAGCCCGATCTTCAGGGGCGAGGTATCGGGGGGACGTTGATGGAGGCAGCGCTGCGGGGCCCCGATGCGGCCGGTGAGCCGGCGAGCGTGGATACCGACACTACCAGGAACGTGGAGTTCTATCGGCGGCTCGGATTCGAGGTGACGGCAACGGAGGAGCCCTTAGGGGTGAAGGCGTGGTACATGGAGCGGCCGGCCGTTCTGGGTCGCTAGCCCTAGAGCGGAGGCGCTGTCGCCGGCAAGACCGGCAAGCCAAGCCGCCCGAGCCCGCCATAGCGAAACCGCTCGCTCATCGAATATCCGCTCTTGAAGATACTCGCAGGTTTCGCTGGACGCCGTCCGTATAGTGGATGAGAGGCCGTCAGCTCAGACCGCAACGCCGGCTGGAATTGTGATCGCAACGTACGAGCAGGCGGGAGACGGATCGCAACTCAGGTCTCCGGCCGAAGGCCGGCTGCTTTCGCAGCGCGGACATGTATTCGACGAGAAAGGGAGGACCGAAATGACGTTCGGACGTTCCGCCGGGCTGCTTGGGCTGTGTGTGCTGAGCGCGGCAGCAGGCGAATTACTTGGCGATCAGGTTCATGCGCACATCACCGGCGTCGCGCCGCGCCTCATTCGTCGCGGCGACGACGGCCAACTGACGATTCTTGTGCCGGGGCTCACCGTCCTGCCGTCAATCCTGGTCGCCTACCGGGTCGGTCGCTCTCGTCCACTGGTCGCGATGCTGGTCGCCACAGCGCTCGGCGCCACCGTCCCCCGTCAACTGGATAAGCTGGTCCGCAGGTTCGTGCGCCGAAACCGCTAAGACGTACGTGACATCGCCCGTCGGGAATGACGGAAGAGCACGGCTCAATCCAGGCGCACGCCGGCCAGGACGTAGACGTCGCTGGAGGCAGCGGCTACCGGGTGAACGTCGAATCCTGCCGCTTCCAGCAATTTCACGGCGTCCTGCTCCGCGATGCGGTGTTCGACCGGCGGCCCTTCCTCGGTGTCCTTCTTGTGCCACTCGATCACGAGAACGCGACCTCGCGGCCGAAGAACACGCGCCACCTCGTGCAGAAATGCGGACGCGTCCGGAGGCTCGTGAAGTACGTAGCCCATCACGGCAAGGTCGACGACGCCGTCGGGAAGCGGCAGGTCGGCCTCGCCCGTCTGCAGAACTTCGACGTTCGAAAGATTGCGCGCCGCGATCAGCTCGCGCAGGTCCGCCAGCATCACCGGCTCGATATCCGCGGCGATTACTCGACCTGTAGGACCGACCAGCTCTGCAAGCGGAACTGTCCAGAAGCCTGTGCCGGCGCCGACGTCTAGAGCCGTTTCTCCAGCCGTCGGGTGGATGGCGCGCAGCGGCTTATCGGGACGCAGGCGCTCCGGGTTGCTGAGAACCTCTCGGCGTTCGGGCGGGAATCGCCAGCCGCGACGATCCGGCGGCTCCGGCTCAGCCATTCATCGATCTCGACACGTCCGGGCGCGGGCCGTTAGCTCACCGCCTTCTTCACGAGCGCTGCGATCCTTGCCTCGTCGGCCGCGGTTAGATCTTTCAGCGCGAAGTCGGTTGGCCACATGTTACCCTCATCGAGGTTCGCGGCATCGGTGAAGCCCATCGTCGCGTACCTCGCCTTGAACTTTTCCGCCGGTTTGAAGAAGCAGACGACATGGCCGTCCCTGGCATACGCGGGCATACCGTACCAGGTCTTCGGCCAGAGATCCGGCGCGCCGGCTTTGATGATGGCGTGGAGACGCTCGGCTATTTCCCGATCGTGCGGCGGCATCTCGGCGATCTTCGCCTGGACATCGTTTTCCCCGGCCTCCCTGTTTGCTTGCGAGCGAGCTTGTGCCTTCCGCTCTTTGACGAGCTCTTTCATCGCGGCTCGTTCCTCGGCGCTGAAGGCCTGGTTCTCCTTGCCGGTGGTGCTCTTGGCCGGCTTCTGCGTGTCGTTCATGTCCGTCGGGTCTCCTCCTGTGCGCGACCGGTCGGTCCGTGCTTGTACGAGTGTACCCGCTTCTGATTTCGTTTCACATTGTCCGCGCGCCGGCCGCTGACAGATTCCTGAGCGCCCTGTGGCTCGGGGCGCGGGGGCACAGCCTGGGCCTCATGCAATGCGCGTACGTCGAGGGAAAATAGTGATGGGCCCCTCGCTTCGCTCGCGGCACGGGGACAGAGCCCCGAGCTACGTTTGGTCGCCGCGACGGCCTCTCCCGGGGGAGAGCATGCGGATCGTTTCCAGGCGCAGAGCGTGTCGATCGTGCCCCTGTCGGAGAGACGCGCGAAACCGTGAATCGTCACCGTGCCGGGACGGAGGAGTCAGAATATGCGGTAGCGCTGCCTGCTGAGGAAAAAGCCGTGGCCGGCACGGTTGGTACACGTTAGTCCGCGTACGCGCGAGGCGCAAGTAAACGGTCCCCAATGCCAGGTCGCGCCGTAGCGCAGGACACGCCCGGCGCCGAGGGCGGTGTCGCCATGGCATGTCCAAACGGGGCGGCGCGTGGGCGCCATGGTGAATGAATTCCCATAGTCGAGCGGGCATGAGGCAGGGCGCTTCGGCCCGCGCCACGACTTGTTTCCGATATCACAGCGCACATAACGGGTGTGATGGTCGGTGAACGCGACGCACCCGATGTTCCCGGACGGCGTGCGGAACTGGGCGACCTTGGCCAGGGCCAGAGTCGCGGGTTGCGCGACCCAGACGCCGATAGCCAGAACGAGCAAGGCGGCCAGGCGAACCATATAGGCCCATGGTACACGGACGGGAGCGCCGGCCTGAGGACAGGGATTATGCTCTTCGCTTCGAAACGAACTCCTCCACGTGGAGCCGCTACGAGCGGAGCGAAGGTACCCAGATGCAGGCTGCCTCTCAGCTCGTCAGCCGTTTCATTTCCTGCTGTCCCTTCAACGTTAACTGCCAGCCGTTTTGCGCCTTGCGTACGTCGTCGCGCGCCAGCAACGCTTGCAAGGCGACGTTGACTTCACGGTCGCTCAGGATGCGAGAGCCGAACAGCTCCACGACCGAGGCGGGGGCGATGCCATCATGCCGAGCCGCCTCTGCCACCGACGCGGTGATCAAGACCGTCGTCGGGGCATTGAACAAGCCGTCCGGATGGATCGTGTCTGCCAGGAGATAGCCGCGCAGGACTACGGCCTCGTTCTCTTTCGTGTCACGCGCGCCGTAGATGAGCGTCAGTGTTCGGCCGCGGGCGACCCCCTGAAGCTCCGCCAGCAGCAGCCGGCGCAGCGGCGTTGCCAGCTCGACACGGTACTTTTCGGCGAACTCGCCCCACCGCTCCGGGCGGTGCCCAAACCACTTCCGCAGCTCGGTGCTTGGCCCGAGCTCCTTCATCCATGCGGCGAGCCGTGCCGCCTCTTTCGAAATACCGCGAGCCCAGAGCCGGTCGACCAGAACCCTCACTCCGTCACTCGCTTCCGCGGGGTCGTAGGCACGTTTCAGACGAATGCTCGAGGGCGTTACGGTCGCATCTCCATTTTCCATTTCATCTCGCTCCATTCCGCCTCACCAGTCTCGCCGATGGACAGGGTTGCGTTCCGAACTAGCCGCGAGCAGGAATTGATAGAGGGCCACCGAGCAGCGAGGGGGAGGTGGAGCGGGCGCGCAGGAAAGCGAGGGCACGTGCGCTCCGTTGCCCCGGCGAGCTTAGGCGGCCCTACTTCTTTCCGGCGAGGGCGTGAATCTCTGCCAGGAGGTCCTTCGGACTCAGGGCGCCCTTCTGGACCACTTTGTCTACATGGCCGTTGAGGCGCCGGTGATCTTCAGCCGTGAGGTCCTTCGAGGTCACCACGACGATGGGAATGGGTGGCTCGCCGTCATCCTTGCGAAGCGCATCCACGAAGGCGAAGCCGTCCATCTCCGGCATCATCAGATCCAGGATTATGGCCTGCGGCCTAACTTCCCGCACGCGCGCCAATCCTTCCCGGCCATTCACGGCCTCGACCACATCAAATCCATCCTTCTCGATAGTGCGGCGCAGCATCTCGCGCACTGCTGGATCGTCCTCCACCACGAGAATTGGAGTTTCTCTCGTATGGCAGTACTTTCCGAGGACGGCGAGCAAGCGGTTCCGGTCGATGGGCTTGGTGAGATAGTCGGACGCGCCGAGCGAATAGCCCAGGTTCTTTTCGTCGACGATGCTGACCATGATGACAGGGATATCTGAGAGCTCGGCGTCGCCTTTGAGCGTGGAGAGGACCGACCAGCCGTCCAGGCCTGGCATCATCACGTCGAGAGTGATAACGTCGGGCCGAATCTCGCGGGCCAGGCGTACGCCGTCCTCCCCGCTGCTCGCCGTTACCACTCGGAAGCCTTCCTTGCCCAGGACACGCTTCAAGAGGTCTCGCGCGTCGCCCTCATCGTCAATCACCAGGATGGTTCGCTGCCCGACCTCCGCTCGCTCGGTCTGATCTGCCTGCGACGGAGTAGCCGCCCGAGAGACGGTGCGAGGCAAGCTGATGGTAAAGACGGAGCCTTTGCCCATCTCGCTCTTCAAGGTCACGTCGCCGTGCATTAATCGACACAGTCGCCTGGTCAGCGCCAGACCAAGGCCGGTCCCGCCATAGCGGCGAGTGACGGCGCTGTCGGCCTGCGAGAACTCCTGAAACAGCTTTGCCTGCTGCTCGGGCGTCATGCCGATGCCGGTGTCGGACACGCGAAAGGTGAGGTCATCGCCCCGAGATCTCACGTCAAGCGTGATCGTGCCGTGGTCGGTGAACTTACAGGCATTGCTGAGAAGGTTGAAGACTGCTTGACGGACCTTGGTGAGGTCGGCCTGCATCTCGCCAAGGTCATCCGAGCAGTGGACGGTGAGCTGATTGTGGTTCGCGGCGGCCAGAGGACGGACCGTATCTGCCACTCCCTGGACCAGCGCGGCCACGTCGAAGCGCTCCAGGTAAAGCTCCATCTTGCCGGCCTCGATCTTCGAGAGATCGAGCACATCGTTGATGAGCGTCAGGAGGTGCTTGCCGGCGGTAGTGATCTTCTGTAGATCGGGGAGATACGCTTCCTGGCCGTCATCCTCGGCTTCTTCCTGAAGGATCTCGCTGTAGCCGATGATGGCGTGTAGCGGAGTACGCAGCTCGTGGCTCATGTTGGCGAGGAAGGTGCTCTTCGCCCGATTTGCGCCGTCTGCCGCTTCGCGCGCCTGGCGAATTTCATCGAAGAGGCGCGCGTTCTCGATGGCGATACCGGCCTGGCGGGAGAGGCCCACCAGAAAATTGAGGTCGGCGTCGGTAAAGGGGATGTCGCTGCTAAATCGCCAGACGGCCATCATTCCGGTGACGTGCTCGCCGGCGAAGAGCGGCGCCACCATCAACTGCTCGACGCTTTCTTCCGCCGTGCCGGCAATATGGACCCGACGCCGGTCGGTTTTGGTGTCGTGTATCACCTCGGGCTCGCCGCGGCGTGCAACGTCGCCAATGATGCCAACGCCCACTTCGACCTCGCTGGCAAGAATCTGCTCGGCGTCGTGGCCCAGGGCGACAATAGGAGTGAAGATGTCGCGCTGTCTTTGATAGACGGCGCCGGTGTCGGAAGCGAGAAGAATCCTGGCCTGGTCGGCGATCCGCTCCAGCACGGTAGGAAGATCGAGCGACGAGGAGATATCGCGGCTTACCTCGACCAGCGAGGCCATCTCCCGGGCTCGTCGCCTCACGTCGGCGGTGCGCTCTTCCACCCGCTGTTCCAGCTCGCGGTTCGAGGTCAGGGTTTGCTGGTAGAGGCTCGCGTTCTCGATGGCCGTCGCGGCCTGGCCGGCGAGCAGCGTGAGCAGGTCCAGATCACCTTGACCGAAATCGCCGAACATGTGCCGTACGTCGACATAGAGGAGCCCGATGGCCTTCCCCTCGGCTACTAGAGGAACGCTCAACGCGGACCGCTGCCAGAGAGATATCGGGTCGTCGGCCTGCTCCGGGCCGCCAATCTCGACGTTCCGAATGAGCCGGCCCTGCCGTGTGGCCGCCGCCGTGGCAACTGCCTCGTCGTTCCGCAGTGCTGCGATGTCTTCGGAAGTGAGACCGTGTGAAACCGCGAGATCCGGCTGGCCGTTCTCGGCGAAGTAGGCGAGGAAACCGCGCTCTGCGCCGCTTAGCTCGATGGCTTGATCGAGGACAAAATCGAACACCGTCACGTCGCGCCGCTCGTTCATGCGCACGCTGATGTCGAGCATGCGCTTGAGCTGATCCTGGACACTCTGTTCTGGGATGGTGTGGGCCATGGCTTCGAGATCGGGAGTGACGCCCCGAAGGGCAGCTTGCCGGAGCCACTCCGCCAGAATCGTGCGCCGGAAGTCATTCTTGTTGAGAAAGTGGCGGCGCAAGCCCACATCGCTCAGCGTGTCGATCTTCTGGAGAACGTCCTGGGCAGCTCTCTGGAGGACATGCCAAGCCTCAGCCGGGTCATTGCCGAGGGCTGCCAATACCTGATACCGGTGCCACCAAATCTCGTACAACGGGATATCGGTGTCTGACAGGATGTTCTCGCCGCCGGCGATGGCAACCGCCGCTTCCGTCGCGCGGGCCGCCTCGATCAGATCGCCGAGGGAAAGAGCCGCTGCTCCCTCCCAGGCCATCGCGTACATGTGTTCCCGTATGTAGCCGAGATCGCCGAACTCGCCGGCGGCCGAGTGGAAAAGGCCGCGCGCTTCTTCCGGGTCGCCCGTCAGCATCGCCACGCGACCAATGCTCACGTCATAAAAGGCGACGAGGAAGCGATTCGCGATTTCTCCGGAAACTTCCTGCCCCTCTAGGAAGAGGTCCCGAGCGTCGTCGAGACGGCCGAGGCCGAGGTAGGCCTGCCCGAGCGTCTCGAGCGCATAGGGCAACAGGGAGCGGAGGTTCATGCTCCGCGAGGTCGCCACCGCACGCTCGGCGTACTCGCT
>JBOGSL010000052.1:0-4595 GCA_050695395.1 Chloroflexota bacterium
GTATTCGCCCACGCCGACGATAACGCCGTCTGCCACAGCGACGTTGGCATCGAAGACTTCGCCTGTGAAGACAGAGAGGACTTTGCCTCCGGTCAGGACGAGGTCGGGGGGTTCGTCACCGCGAGCCACCGCAACCAGCCGCCTACGCATTCGGCGTGAGGCCCCGCTTGCCCCCCATGGTCAGTGCCATGAGCGCTTTCGCAGTGTGCAGCCTGTTTTCGGCCTCGTCGTACACGACAGATTGGGGTCCGTCGATCACCGCATCGGTAACCTCGTTGCCGCGATCGGCCGGTAGACAGTGCATGTAGACGGCGTCGCGATTTGCCAGATGCATGCGACGTTCGTCGCATATCCAATCTTGGTAGCGGGCGGCGAGCGCCAGACCCTCCTCCGGGCGCGAAAACAGTTCCTCGGCTCCCCAACTCTTCGGATAGACAATATCCGCTCCTTCGAAGGCCTCGTCCATGTCGTCGACTATGTCGAAAGAACCGCCTGATTCGAGAGCACTCCGCCGGGCATCTGCCACGACGTGATCCATCAGCTTGTATTCCGGCGGGTGGGCCAAAGTGACGTTCATGCCGTATCGGGTCAGCAGCCAGACGAGGCCCTGCGGCACCGACATGGGTTTGGCATAGCTGGGAGCGTATGCCCAGGAAACGGCTACTCGCCGGCCGCGCAAGTCGGGCCCGAATTTCTCACGCATCGTCATCAGATCGGCGATGGTTTGGGTCGGGTGGTCGATGTCCGACTGAAGGTTAATGACAGGGACGTCGGCGAAGCGAGCGACCTCCCGGATGTACGAGTCCCCGGCGCCGGGCTCGAGGTCGTGACGGATTGCAATGCCATGGCCGTAGCGAGAGAGGATAATGCCGGTGTCCTTGGGGCTCTCGCCGTGCGAAATCTGCATGACATCCGGCGTCAGGTCATGGGCGTGGCCCCCGAGCTGCGTCATGCCAGCCTCGAACGCATTGCGAGTCCGGGTCGACTTGTCGAAGAAGACCATGAAGAGAGTCTGGTCCGGCAGCAGGCGGGTCGGCTCGCCGAGCGCGAAGCGCCTCTTGAGGTCGAGAGCCACGTCGACAGCCGTGTCTAGCTCCTCGGTAGTCCAATCCGGGGTGGCGATGTAGTCCTTGCCTCGCAGGGTAGTGATCAATCCTTGCTGGTCCTCTCTACGCCCTATTCAACTGACGACGGGCAGCGGATGCGCCGCCAACCTCTCCCGAGTGGCCGCGTCCATTGGATGGTCGCGCTCCGGAATCTCCAATACCTCCGCTCCGCCGCACAGCTCAGTGCTGAGGTAGCGCAGGCCGTTGTCGCTGGCAATGGTGACGATGCGATGCAGGTCGGGATAGGCTCTGGCGAGCTTGATCGCCCCGGCAACGTTGCAGCCGGAGGATATGCCGCAGAAGATGCCTTCCTCGCGAGCGAGCCGTCTCGCCATCTCAATCGCCTCATCTGACGAAACCTCAACCACCCCGTCCAACAGGTCGAGATGAAGGTTGTCCGGCACGAATCCATCGCCGATACCTTCGATGCGGTGTGGCCCCCAGCCTCCGCCCGCCAGGATCGGGCACTCGGCAGGCTCAATGGCGAAGGCCCGTACGGACTCATCGCGGCTCTTGAGGTAAGCCGACACTCCCGTTAGCGTGCCACCGGTGCCCTGGGCGTCGATGAAAGCGTCGACGGTGCCCTCGGTTTGTTCCCATATTTCCGGCCCGGTGGCATTGAAATGGGCGGCGATATTGTCGGGATTGGAGAACTGGCAGACTTCCCAGTACCGTCCCGGATCGGAGGCTTTGAGCTTCGCCACTTTCTCCAGGACCAGGTCCACATCGCTCTCTGCTCCGGGCGTGAGAACCAGCTCGGCGCCATAGGCTTGCACCGTCTTCTTGCGCTCGTCACTCATCCCTTCCGGCATAACGATGATGGCCGGGTAGCCGCGGGCGGCAGCAGTCATCGAAGTGGCGATGCCGGTGTTGCCCGTGGTTCCCTCAATGATGGTCATTCCGGGATGCAGGTCGCCCCGCTGCTCCGCCTGCGCCACGATGAAGGGAAGGATGCGGTCTTTCACGCTTCCGCTCGGGCCGTAGTACTCGAGCTTGAGCAAAATCTCCGCATCGATGCCCGAAGTGACGGTGCGAAGCCGCACCAACGGCGTCACCCCGGCGGTCTTCAAAACTCCGTCGGCGATCTTCCTGCGGAAGTCCCAAGCAACCGTCTGTGTATCGGTCAATGTTCCCTCCCGTGTCTCAAGCTCGCGCGGCCGCCGGCTGGGCCGCCTGGACGTCGAGCGCATCGAGCACCTTCTCAGCCGTCATCGGCAGCGAATGAAGACGAATGCCGAGCGCGTCATACACCGCGTTGGAAATCGCCGGAGCTGCTCCGTTGATGGCAATCTCGGCGACACTCTTGGCCCCGAAGGGTCCCGTCGGCTCTTCCGCTTCGACCAAAATGGTCGTGAGTTTCGGCATGTCGTCGGAGCAAAATATCTTGTAATCCATAAACGTCGGATTGAGCACCTGTCCGCGCTCGCCAATCTGGATCTCCTCGGTGAGCCCGTAGCCCAGGGATTGCGCTACTGCGCCTTCGATCTGACCTTCGCAGATATCCGGATTGATCGCCTTGCCTACATCCACTGCCGTCACGACATGCACCGGCTTGATCTGGCCGGTTTCCGTGTCGACGGTGACCTCCGCGAACATCGCGACGAACGGCGGCGGCGACTCCTTGGTGGCATGGCTTCCGGTCCCCATGATGAGCTTCTTGTCTTCGCCGTACAGACATTCCATCGCCACGTCCTGAAGGGTGACGCTCTTGCCGTTGAGCGAGGTTACCTTGCTGTCGTGAACAAGCAACCCCTCCGGGTCCTCGTCCATCATGCGCGCCGCAACCGCGACGATCTGCTGACGTGCATCTTCCGCGGCCTTCAGAACACAGGCTCCGGTAATGTAGGCGGTACTGCTGGCGTAGGCGCCGTAATCGAACGAGATGTCGTCGGTGTCACCGGACTTGATGATGATGTTCTCGAGCGGGACACCGAGCACTTCGGCGGCCACCTGTGACAGCGTCGTATCGCTGCCGGTGCCGATATCGGCGGAGCCAACCATGAGATTGAACGACGCATCTTCGTTCATCTTGAGCGCGGCCGCGGCCAGTTCGTCACCGGCTACGCCGCTTCCCTGCATCAAGATGGACATGCCGACGCCGTGCCTCACCGCGCCGTGACCCGGCTTGCCTCTCTTTCCATACCAGTCAATGGCGGCCGCGCCGCGGTCTATGCACTCCGCCAAACCGCAGGAGTGCATCACGCGAGCCTTCTTGCCCGAGCCCTCGCCGGCCGCCACGCTCATCAGGTCGGTATCACCCTTCCGTATATGATTCTGCTTACGAAATTCGAGAGGGTCCATGCCGAGCGCGTCCGCCACCTCATCCATGTGAACTTCCATCGCAAAGAAGCCCTGCGGCGCTCCATAGCCACGAAAGGCGCCGGCAATTGGCAGGTTGGTGTAGACGATGTCGGCATAGAAGCCCATGTTGGGGGTGCGATAGAGGGGCAGCGGCTTGGTGCCGGTGTTGCCGGTGACAGTGAGAGCGTGGGTTCCATACGCGCCCGTGTTGGTGAGAACCTTGAGCGAGTTGGCGGTGATGGAACCGTCGCGACGCACGCCGGTTTGGAGGCGAAGGTGCTGAGGGTGTCGCATCCGCGCGATGGTGAACTCATCGTGACGGCTGAACTCCAGCTTTACGGGACGGCGCGTCTTCAGCGCGAGAACGGCGGCAATCGGCTCTGTGACGATTTCTTGCTTGTTGCCGAACCCACCACCGACTCGCGGCTTGATAACGTGAACGTTTCGCACCGGGATGTCGAGAGCGAAAGCCAGCATTCGGCGGCAGTGGTACGGGATCTGGGTGCTCGTGCGCAGCACAAGCCGTTGGTCCTCGTCGAGAAAGGCAATGGTCACGTGCGGCTCGAGGCAGGTGTGCTGCTGGTACTGGACGAAGAAATCGTTCTCGATGACTACATCAGCGTCCCCCAGACCGCCGGCAACATCGCCCACCTCAACGTCGATATGGGCGGCAATATTGCGGCGAGCGTCGAAGATGCCGTAGCTATCGGCCTCGTCGTGGATTACCGGCGCCCCCGGCACCATGGCAACATTCATGTCAAGCACCGCCGGGAGTTCCTCGTACTCAACACGCACCAAGTCCACTGCTCGCTCGGCCGCCGCCGGGGATTCGGCGCAGACCGCCGCGACCGGGTCGCCCACGAACCGCGCTTTGCTGTCGAGCACGTACATGTCGTAGGGAGACGGCTCGGGCCACGATTGGCCGGCAGTAGTGAACGGGATGCGCGGAACATTTCGGTGCGTGATGATCTCCACCACGCCGGGAACCAGCTCCGCTTCACTCGTATCGATCGAGACGATGCGCGCATGAGCAAACGGGCTCTTCACCAACCGAGCGTGGAGCAAGCCGCGAATGTCGACATCGTCGGTAAACGCCGCCCGTCCAGTGGCTAACTTGATCCCGTCAATCTTGGGCGAACGCCGGCCGACAACGCTGAGATTCTCCTTCACGATGCCTCTCTCTCCATC
>JBOGSL010000053.1:0-3086 GCA_050695395.1 Chloroflexota bacterium
GAGCCGGCTACCCCGTTTCCCTGCAGCGCATCCAGATGTGGCGTCGCTGCGACCGCAGTGATTCCCTCGTCCACTAGCCGGCGGGCGATGGCCAGGCTCTCTTGGGTATCGGCGGCACCGTCGTCCACGCCGGGCAGGATGTGGCAGTGGAGATCGATCACGGCGAAAAGCTGGACGTGTGCGGCACGCTGGATTGTACCGAGCCGCGCCCGCCATTTCGTCAAAATTGATGGAGAACGGGGCGGAGTCCTCTTCTCCGGTCGCGGGTAGGTTCATTCCCTAGGGTATGTGCTTCCGTAAATTGCTCGCATGACTCGCCCGTGCCAATAGGCATGTCTCGTGGCCGGCGACGCCGGACGCACGCAGCGGGCGCGCCAGATGCCGCGCGGGAGTGACCAGCCGAATTTGTACGCGTATACGCCCATGACCTCTTGCCCGTGCCGCACCCGGATGAAGTACAGGCGGTGATGGGCTCTGCTCCGAAGAACGACGTAGCGGCTGGCGCCGGCCTGCCGAAGCGTTTGACTAAGTGAGGAGCGTCCACATCGGGGTACGTTGAGGGTGGAGACAGCATACGTGGTGAGATCGCGGCGCTGCCAATACGCGTTGCCGACGCGGTTGACGGCGTGAGGGCGACCGCCGGGTTTGGCCGCTTGCGTCGGGACGATGTGAAGCTCGACGAAAACGACGAGGGCGGAGGCGAGAGCAAGAGCTGCCACGATTTTGCGTGTTAGTTTCACGGAAACCTCCTAGCGGGACAACGCAGTTGGGGCAGGATCAGCGGCGGACGGGGGGATTGACTTAAGTCGAGATCATGTGACAGGCTCGGCGGATGCCAACCGCCGCGAACGAGGGGCCCGAGTCCGAAGCGTCGTTCTATATATCGCAGGATCGAGTTCGTGTCGTACGCGGTGTGATCGACATAGCCCCGCCTGGCGTAAGGGGAAATAACGATCGTTGGCACCCGGATTCCCAGGGCGATACGACGGTAGTGGGGCGGCGGTACGTGGTCGAAGAAGCCGCCGAATTCGTCCCAGGTCATGATCACGACGGTCGACTTCCAGAGAGAGCTGCGCATCAAGGCATTGAGTTGCCGCGCAACCCAGTTCTGACCCCGACAGATGCTATTCGGCGGGTGATCGTTGTAGCGCTCAGTGGTGATCAGCCAGCTTACGGACGGAAGGCGTCCCGATCGTACGTCCGGTATGAACCGGGTGTAGCTGGGGAAGTGACGAGAGGCCTCCACCCCGGCGATGCCAGACCACATGAGATGCTGGAAGTTTCGTGGCGCGTAGTACTTCCAGGAGATGTGATGCCGCTGGAGCACTCCAGGCAGGGTAGGTATGTGAAGGCAAGGATTGATGAGGTGCGAGTGCCCCCGCAGCGATTGCACGCGAGCGGCGCCGTGACCGCCACATCCGAACCCGTGGTGCCAGTTGCCGTGAGGATTGCTCACGATACCGTCGCTGCTGCCGGCGATGATCGCGAGGTGATTGGGATAGCTTGGACCGGCTATATCGGGGAAGAAGTGGTCATCCAGGGTGAAGTGTCGGGCGTACGACCAGTATGTGGCCAGATCGGCGCCGCGGTACTGGCTGCGCGACGCGGGAAATCCGTGCTGCCACGCACCCGGTATGGCGCCGAAGCCATCCATTCGGCCACCATCGACGGCGACGAGGGCTGACTTATGCGTATGGCTCAGGTCGGTCCACAGATGGTCCGGAGTGTGTGCCAGCGGGATCTTGTGGCCGTCGCGTAGGCGCGCCCATCGAGAACCGTCCCCGTGGGGAAAGCGGCCGAAGAGATTGTCGTACGAGTGGTTCTCGCGCATCAGGATGATCACGTGCCGGATTGGCGAGCGGCGAGCGTCCGAGCGGGCGACGGGGAGCGAGAGGGCGCCCAGGGCGGCTGCGGCTAGCAGGATCAGGGACGATGCAAGGAGACGTGCCATGCCTCCATCGTGCGGCAGTCCCGTGAACTGGCCATGACGTCGCCATGAAGAATCGTTCATGATGCGTTCATGATGGGCAGGCACAATGAGTGAGAAGCATAACCAATGCAATTGCTGGTAGTGGAAGACGATAGGCGGTTAGCTGATACTCTGCGGCGCGGACTGGGCGAGGAGGGGCATGCCGTCGACGTGTGCGCCGACGGTGCTGTCGCGCTCTCGCAGGTCGAAGCCTTCAGCTACGACGGAATCGTTCTAGACGTGATGCTACCGAACCGGAATGGCTTCGAGGTGTGCAAGGGCTTGCGCTCCGCCGGCATTCGGACTCCCGTCCTGATGCTGACGGCCCGGGACACGCTTGACGATATCGTGCGAGGTCTTGAGGCCGGGGCGGATGATTATCTGGTCAAGCCGTTCGCCTTCCGAGAGCTTCGGGCGCGTCTGCAGGCGATCATGAGACGGGCGGGCGGATCCGCGTCGTCTGAGATACAGGCCGGCGATCTTGTCCTCGATCTCTCGACCCGGCAAACCACTCGAGGCGGGCAACATATCCGGCTCACCAATCGCGAGTATCAACTGCTCGAATACCTGATGCATAACCCCGGTCGGGTGCTGACTCGAAGCATGATCGAGGAGCACGTCTGGGGCTACGATTACGCCGGTTTCTCGAACACGGTCGATGTGCACATTCAGAGACTGCGACGCAAGCTCGACGTTCCCGGCCACGACTCGCTCATCGAAACGGTGCGCGGCGCCGGCTATCGACTCGTGGCGGCGTAGTGCCGATCCGGCTCCGTCTCACCCTCTGGTTCAGCGTGCTGCTGGCGCTCAGCCTGCTGGCCTTGTCTGTGGCAGTCTACCTACTCATGTCGCACGAGCTGCTCTCCAACCTCGACGGCTCGCTCACCGATCAAATTCACCAGGCGAACGCCAGCATCAGCGTCAACGACACGCGTGTCTCGGTGCCTCACGCCGACGACCTGACCGATGGGCCGATCGTTCCAGAGGTCGTCGTCTCGCGAAACCACAAGGTTATCGCGGGTGCCCTGCCAGATACCTTAGATGATTGGCTGGCCGGACAGAATCTCGGATTGGGTCATGCGAGGATACAGTCGGTGGCGGATTTCCGGGTGGGACT
>JBOGSL010000054.1:0-3173 GCA_050695395.1 Chloroflexota bacterium
CTCCGGACGGATTCGGCCGAACTGCCGGTAGTGGACGTGATCGATCTGGTCATCGAGCGTATTGGCTATCGAGATTGGATCGATGACGGGAGCGACGAGGGCGAGGATCGATGGAAAAACGTGCTCGAGCTGCGCACGGTGGCGCAGGAGTACGACGACCAATCGGCGGAGGAGGGGCTCCGCTCTTTTCTGGAGAACGTCTCTCTGCTTTCCGAGACGGACGATCTGGCCGATGTTCGCGGCGCGGTAACGCTCATGACGTTCCACGCGGCCAAGGGGTTGGAGTTCGACACGGTCTTTATGGTCGGCATGGAGGACGGCGTATTCCCCCATCTACGGGCGCTGGACGATCCGGACCAGATGGAGGAAGAGCGCCGGCTCTGCTACGTGGGCATTACCCGGGCGCGGGAGCGGCTCTATCTGGTCCACGCCGCGAGGCGCATGCTGCACGGCAACACCATGCTCAATCCCCAATCGTGCTTTCTCACCGACATTCCGAAGCGACTCTGGGACGAGCAGGGCATCGATCCGAAGAGCTACCTGCGCCGAGAGTTCACGCCCGTTTCCGCGAACTTGTTCGATCCTCAACCGACGCCGCCTCTGGCGCCGGTCGAACAAATCTTCAGCCCCGGCGATCGAGTCCGGCACAAGCACTTCGGAGGCGGCACGATTGTAAGCAGCGAGATGCGGGGGGCAGACGAGGAGGTCGAGGTGGAGTTTCGCTCCGGGCGCGGCGAATCCGTCACCAAGAAGCTGCTGGTTACGTTTGCCGGTCTGGAGGCAATTGACTGAGCGGCAAAGCGACGCGGACCGCGGTCCCCTTGCCCTCAACGCTCTCTACGGTCAGCGTCCCGCCGTGCTGCTCGATGCACCTGCGTGCGGCGGCCAGTCCGATACCCGTGCCACCCTCGCCGGCATTTCCCGCCCGATAGAACCTCTCGACAACGTGCGGCAGGTCTTTGGCCGGGATGCCGATGCCCGTGTCTCGCACTTCAAGCAGCGCGGTGACGGCGTCCCGCCGGATCGTAACCTCAACTTCGCTCTCCGGCGGGCTGTATTTGATGGCATTGGAAAGCAGATTGTCCAGCACGCGGTCAATGCGCTCCGGGTCCCAAACTCCCACCAACTCGTCGAGTGAGCTTCGCACCACAATACTCTGATGTCGCCCGGTCTGGGCAGCATCGGCCACCGCTTCCCGCGCCAGTTCCAGCAGATCGACCGGGCGAAGCCGCAGTTCCAGGGGCGTGTCCATCTCGGCGCGAGTCACATCGAGCAGCTCGTCGATCAATCGGGACATCCGCGTCGCCGCGCGCTCAACGCTGTCCAGACCGACGGTCAATCGCTCGACTGGGACGGGGCTCTCACGCTCTGCCATTCGGGCCAGCGTTTGCGCCTGGCCCTTGATGGTCGTGAGCGGCGTGCGCAGGTCGTGAGCGGCGGACGAGAGGAACTCGGCCTTCTGCCGCTCCAACAGCTCGCCCCGCATGCGCGCGTGGACCCGGTCGGTCACTTCCACTCCGTGGCACAGTAACCCCTCGATCCGGCCCAGGCTGTCGTGCATAGGCTGGACGATGACGTCGAAATACGTCTCGCGAAGCTCACCATCGCCCTGGTCCACGCCGATGTACATATCGTTGGCGACGAAGACTTGCCCGCTCGCGTAGACATGATCGAGGATGTCGAATATCCCCTGCGCCGCAAGCGCCGGCAGAGCTTCGCGGCCTGGCTTGTTCAGGATGTCCCTGCCCAGAACGAAATCGAGGAATCCGGGATTGGCCAGGGCAATGGCGTGGTCCGGCCCCCTCGTGCTACAAAACGCGCCCGGGACCTGCATGAAGAGATCGTGCAGCCAGGCACGCTGCGATTCGGCACCCTGGCGAGCTTGTTCCGCCTGGCGATAGAGCAGCGCGTTGTCGACCGCGACCGCCGACCGGCGAGCCAGCTCCATGGCGAGCCGGAGCTGCGGCTCGCCGAAGCTGCGACCGGAGCGCATGGAGACGAAAGACAGAACGCCGATCGTGTGGCCCCGCGACTTCAGCGGGATGCGCATGACCGAACGCATTCCGAAAGCCCGAAGAAACTCCAGGTGCTCGTCGTTGCCGGCCGCAACATCCTCCCAAAACGCAGGCGGTATGTCGGCAAGGAGAACAGGATCATCGCTTTCCAGCGCCGAATAAGTCCCATAGGGCGTTCCTCTTCGCGGCGGGAACTTCTCCTCATACACCTGGATAAGCGTCGAGTCAAACTCCCCAGTGTGGGCCAGCGCGACCGAACGCAAGGTTCCGTCCGGTTGCAGGAGGTGCACTTCGGCGAAATCGGCGAGAAACGGTACGGCAAGCTGCGCCACCTGAGTGAGCGTGGCCTCGTAATCGAGCGAGGAAGAGAGGACTTCCCCGGCTCGCGCCAGAAATGCCTGCTGCTCTTCTCGCCACTTGCGGTCCGTGTTGTCGCGTACCGCGAGAACCGCGCCGAGGCGCGTCCCGTCCTCTGCGAGGATCGGCGCGGCGCTCCTCTCGAGGATCAGGGTTTCTCCGTCGCGCAGCAGTTGTGCCTCCGCGCGATCGGTGGCCTCGCCTTCCGTAAGCGCTTTGTAGAGGGGCAGCATGGCCATGGGCAGTGTATGCGCCGCGTCGTCCCGAAGGACTATCGAGCGGCCGTAGTTGAAGAGGGAACGGCCCGTGTAGTCCTCGCCATACAGTTTCACCGCGGCCTGATTCATGAAGCTGACGGTACCGTCCGGCGCACAGACGATGACACCGTCGGTCATCTGGCTGAGAATCGCTTCTCGTTCCGCGGCAAGGGCCGTGATCGCCGAGAAGACAAGCGGATCGGGCGCGATTATGTCCGGTCCCCCTACGTCCTGCGTTGGCGGCATCCTTGATTGTGCATCAATTAAGTCTTCTGCGCCACTTCATCGCGGTGCCGTAGCTAAACTCACCGCACCGCGCACCGCGCACCGCGCACCGCGCACCGCGCACCCCGCTCCCCGACGGAGGCGATCCATACGCGCTCGCTCCGCGACAACATCGGGGGGAATTACGAGTCGACCCCTCCCGTGCCGCATGTGTCGGCCGACCCCCACTGCCCCGAGCTACATCCCTCGCGATAGAGCCCAGAGCTACGCCTGCGGCGCCAATCGACACATTCCTGGGAGCGGGGTAACGGGCGCCCCC
>JBOGSL010000055.1:0-2044 GCA_050695395.1 Chloroflexota bacterium
CCTTGGTGATCGCTGCCGTCAGCGTCGTCTTGCCGTGGTCGATGTGACCGATCGTCCCCACGTTGACGTGAGGCTTGCTTCGATCAAACTTCTGCTTTGCCATGTCGCATCCTTCTCCTCAAGGCGGTCGTAACCGCGGCTTTACCTGCGGCTACCCGCCGCCTCGGGCTCACCCCGGGATTTCTTTTGAATTTCTTCGGCCACGCTGCTCGGAACGCGGGCGTAGTGCGAGGGCTCCATACTGTACGAGGCACGGCCCTGCGTCGCCGAGCGCAAGGTGGTGGCGTAGCCGAACATCTCAGCCAGAGGCACCGTCGCCCGTACTACCTGCACGTTGCCGCGCGGCTCCATAGTTTCGATCTGCCCACGTCGGGAATTCAGATCGCCAATAACGTCACCCACGAAGTTCTCGGGCGTGGTGACTTCGACTCGCATGATCGGCTCGAGTAGTACCGGCGACGCCTTCTGCGACCCCTCCTTGAACGCCATGGAACCCGCGATCTTGAAGGCAATCTCCGAGGAGTCCACTTCGTGGTATGAGCCATCGTAGAGAGTCGCCTTGAGATCGATGACCGGATATCCGGCGAGAACGCCGCTTTCCATCGCCTCCGTGATGCCGGCCTCTACCGCTGGGATGTACTCTCTCGGAATCGCGCCGCCCACAATTTTGTTGACGAATTCGAATCCGCCGCCCGCCTCGAGCGGCTCCAGCTCGATGTACACGTCACCAAACTGGCCATGGCCGCCGGTCTGCCGAACAAAGCGGCCCTGCGCCTTCGAGCCGCGACTAATGGTCTCCTTGTAGGCAACCTGTGGCCGGCCCACGTTGGCTTGCACCTTGAACTCTCGAAGCATCCGATCGATGATGATCTCCAGGTGGAGTTCTCCCATCCCGGAAATGATGGTCTGGCCGGTTTCCTGGTCAGTCCGCATTCGGAATGTCGGGTCCTCCTCCGAAAGCCTCAGCAAGGCCTCGGACATCTTGTCGGTGTCGGCCCGCGTCTTCGGCTCCACAGCGACCGAAATCACCGGCTCAGGAAACTGGATCGATTCCAGGATCACGGGCTTGTCAAGACTCGAAATCGTATCGCCGGTGAAGGTGTTCTTCATGCCGACGATCGCCACGATGTCGCCCGCCCCGGCCTCCTGAATGTCCTCGCGATGGTTGGCATGCATGAGAAGCAGTCTTCCGACCCGTTCCCGCTGGCCCTTCGTCGAATTCAAGAGATAGGAACCCGAGGTGAGCTTACCCGAGTAGATGCGGCAGTAAGCCAGGCGGCCGACGTATGGGTCGGCCACGATTTTGTAGGCCAAACCAGCCAGCGGCTCCTCGTCGCTGGCTGCCCGCTCCTCGGGCTCTTCCGTCTTCGGATTGATTCCCGACACTGCAGGTACATCGAGCGGAGATGGAAGATAGTCCACAATCGCATCCAGCATCGGCTGTACGCCCTTGTTGCGAAGGGACGCACCTGCCAGGACCGGAACGACGGCGTTGGCGATCGTCGACCGGCGGATGGCGGCCCGGATGTCTGTCATCTTGAGAGGTTCGCCCTCCAGATGGGCCAGATAGGCCGTCGCAAACTCGTCATCCACAGCCGACAGTTGCTCGAGCATCCGCTCTCGCCATTCGTCAGCCGTGCCGATCATATCGGCGGGAATCTCTGCATCGTTGAGCTCGGTGCCCAGGTCATCGGTGTAGATGACAGCGCGCATGGTCACGAGATCGACGATGCCCGCAAAATCATCCTGGCTGCCGACGGGCAGCTGGATCACGAGCGGGTTGGTTCCGAGGCGATCCTGCAGCATGTCGACGGAGCGGAAGAAATCCGCCCCGATGCGGTCCATCTTGTTGACGAACACGATACGCGGGACACGATACTTGTCGGCTTGACGCCAGACGGTCTCAGACTGAGGCTCAACGCCGGCAACGGCGTCCAGCAACACTACGCCGCCGTCGAGTACACGAAGCGATCGCTCGACCTCGACAGTGAAGTCGACGTGGCCGGGCGTGTCAATGATGTTGATGCGGTGCTCATTCCAGAAC
>JBOGSL010000056.1:0-5608 GCA_050695395.1 Chloroflexota bacterium
CAGATAACCGGCGGCCGTTGGTGATACTGGCGCCCAAGAGCCTACTGCGCAGTGCTGCCGCCGCTTCGAGTTTGAATGACTTGGCCGCCGGCTCCTTCCAGCCGGTCATCCACCATGAAGATCCCCAGGCGGACAAGGTGGCTCGCCTCGTTCTGGCAAGCGGAAAGATGGCCATCGAGCTGGATGCGGCTCGGGGCGAGCGGGACGGGAATTCAAGTGGCGTCGTTCTGGCGCGCGTCGAGTTGCTGTACCCATTTCCTCGTGAAGAGCTCTCGGCGCTCGTGAGTGGATATCCGAACCTGCGGCATGTTGTCTGGGCTCAGGAAGAGCCGGAAAATATGGGAGCGTGGAGCTATATCGCGCCGCGTCTGCGCCAAGTGCTGCCGGAAAACGTGCCCCTGTGCTATGTCGGCCGTCCTCGCCGTGCAAGTCCGGCGGAGGGGTCGCCGATCGTTCATGGGGAAGAGCAAAATCGTATCATCCAATGCGCACTCGAGGGAGAACATGGCTGAGATTGTTGTGCCGACGCTGGGAGAATCCATTGTGGACGCCACGGTGGGGCGCTGGCTCAAGGCGATCGGTGACCCGGTTAAGTTGGGCGACGGCCTGGTTGAGCTCGAGACCGACAAAGTGAATATGGAGGTCTCGTCCACCGCCGCTGGAACGCTGGAGAGCATACTGAAGCAAGAGGGCGAGACCGTTGAGGTAGGCGAGCCGCTGGCAGTAATCAACGAGAGCGCCGAGGCGGTGACAAGCGCCGAGGCTCAGGAGGCGGCCCAGGCCCAGGTCGTAGCGAGCGAGGCACAGGGGGCGCCCGCCGCTCAGGAGACTCCCGTCGCCGTCGAATCGGTCCCGGTTCCCGAGGCGGGAGGCAGGGCCACGCCCGTAGCCCGGCGCATGGCCGAGGAGCATGGTATCAATCTGGCGCAGGTAGCCGGGACGGGCCCAAGCGGACGCGTCACCAAAGAGGACATCACCTCTTTTCTGGCAAAGTCCCCCAAATTGTCCCCGACGGAAGTAAGCTTGCCGGTCGCTAACGGGCAGGTGACGACAGACGGAATCCCGTCGCCGACCGATGCCACTACCGGGCGCTGGGAAGAACGCGTAAAGATGTCGCGGCGCCGGCAGACCATCGCCCGCCGTCTGGTCGAGGCGCAGCACAACGCAGCCATGCTCACCACGTTCAATGAAGTGAACATGGGCCGCATCATGGAATTGCGACGCGAGCGAAAGGAAGCGTTCAAGGAGCGCCATGGCATCAATCTGGGCTATATGTCGTTCTTCACGCGTGCCGTCACTGGCAGCCTGAAGGCCTTTCCCCGCCTGAACGCTGAGATCCAGGGTGACGAGATGATCCTGAAGCACTACTACGACATCGGGATCGCGGTGGGCGTGGAAGAGGGGCTGGTGGTGCCGGTAGTACGCGACGCCGACCGGCTGAGCTTCGCGGAGATAGAGAGCCAGATCGCGGACCTGGCAGCGAGGGCCCGTGCCAACAAGCTCGGACTGGCGGATTTGCAGGGAGGCACCTTCACGATCACCAACGGCGGCACTTTCGGCTCGCTATTGTCCACGCCGATTCTCAATGCTCCCCAGGTGGGCATTCTCGGCATGCACAAGATCGAAGAGCGGCCGGTGGCGCTGGATGGGGAGATCGCGATTCAGCCGATGATGTACCTGGCGCTGTCGTATGATCACCGCATCGTAGACGGGGCCGAGGCGGTGCGGTTTCTGGTTCGCGTCAAGGAGCTGCTGGAAGACCCCGAGAGGCTGCTCCTGGAAGCGTAGATCATTGCCCGGGCGGCGGGACGTTTCGTACAATTACGACGTTGCCGGCATGGCGTATACTCGTGCACCTGTGCCGATGTAGCTCAGTTGGAAGAGCAGGCGCTTCGTAAGCGTCATGTCGCCGGTTCGAGTCCGGCCATCGGCTCCAGATTCGCTTTGTGGCCCGTTTCGGGCGCGAAGGACAGTGAATGAGGCACCACGTGGGGCTGTGAGCTGAACGCACGCCGTACCAGTTGCGCCGGCCCAGAGGGCCGCGCCGTCGTGCATACAATTGTCGGTGTTGCGTCAGAGCCTTTCTTTCCTCGTTGTTTTCGTCGTTTCGGCCGGGGTCCTCGCCGGTTGCGGCTCTCCGACCCACGCAAGCACCGTCCTACGCATTCCACTGAACGGACGGATTCAGATCCCCGATCCGTTTCGGGTGCACAGTTCACGCGGCATCTTTCTCTCGTCTCTGGTGTACTCGGGACTACTGAAATATGGCCCCGACATGCACGTCATCCCTGAGCTCGCCGTCTCCATCCCTACCGTCACAGATGGCGGCCGAACGTACACCTTTACCATCCGCCAACACATCAGGTTCGCCGATGGCACCCACTGCTTCGCCGCCACCATCGCGGCATCGCTGGCGCGCGCGTTGAGTCGCGCCCAACACTCGGCCTATGCCCGCCGGTACCTGGGCGAGATAGAGGGCGCGCGCCATGTGGAGAACGGCAGCACGGATCGGCTCAGTGGCGTGAAAGCGGTGGGCCGATGGGGCTTGCGTATCAAGTTGACCCGACCGGACGCAAGCTTTCTGGAGAAGCTCGCATTTCCCGAGGCGGATGTCGACTCGCCCGGTCACGGTGGGACCGGCCCGTTCGAAGTGGTGCAGGGCGGAAGCCGCACAGGTCTGGTGCTGAGAGCGCGCCGGTACTTTTACGGCGGCATCGAGCATCTGAGCGAGATTGAGCTAGTACCCACCGTGGGAGCGTCCGCCGTTTCGTTGTACCGCCGGGGAAAGGTAGACGTTGCTCCGGTCCCCGTCGGGCAGTTCTCCCTGTCGCATCGCTCCGATTTCCACATGAGTGCCGCCCCGGTGGCCTTCTATCTCTTCCCGCGCCAACCGATGCCGGGTCTCGACTATCGTCTCAATTACGGCTCTCTGGTGGATGCGAACGTGGCCCTGACCCCGCTTCGCGGAATCGTACCCCCGGTCGTGCCGGATTACGTCTCAAACGCACGTGCCGCTTCAAAGTCCACCGGCTACCCGGGAGGCGTAACCGTTCACCTCGCCCATTCCGACGCCGCCGGCCGCTTTCTCGCTGCACGCGTTGAGGCGCAGCTAGGCGCCGGCGACCACCAGGTAGTGCTGAGAGAAGTGACGAGGCTGCGACCTGACCCCGAGGTGTGGCTACGATTGTCCCGATCGAACAGCCAGGGCCGAGTAGCTCGAATGTTGAGACGAGCGGATCGCCTCTCCCTCGAGCCCGTCGACCGCATGGATCTGTACGCCGACGCCGAGCGGAGCGTGCTCCAGACCGGGACGATTGTGCCGCTCGCCAGCCTCAATCTCGCGTACCTGATCAAACCGGCCGTCCAGGGCCTCAACGTCACCCCCTTCGGTCTCATGCCCGACGACAATAACTGGACCAATGTCAGCCTGAGCTAGTACTAGCATGGGAGTGAAACCCCCCATCGGAGTAGCGCATGAGCTTGTACCGGCAGATTCAGGAAGCGCAGCGTCGCATGACCGATCTGGAGGAGCAACTCCGATCGGGCATCCTGGCAACTGAGATTCGCGACATGGCGGCCTACGCCGGCAACGCCCACGCGATCGCCGAGGACGTGAAGTACGACCTCGACGCCGCTCTCAACGAAGGCGAGATCGGCGAGCAATCCGAGCAGCAATTTGTGCAGGCGGCGCTTGATTCCACGAGAGACGCGATTCTAGCGGCTCAGAAGGTGGCGCTGGGTACGACCATTGATGAAGTTCGCGCCTGGATGCTCGATTTCAAGACCCACGCCGATTACGCCGACGCGTATCTCCACGCAGCCCTCGGGCACCAGATGGAGTAAGGCTAGGGCTCCAGCCGGTTGACGTCGCGCGGGAAGAGGGTTGTCTCGCGGATGTTATCCGAGCCGGTGAGGCGCATGAGAAGGCGCTCGGAGCCGATTGCGAAGCCGCCCTCAGGCGGCATGCCGTACTTGAAGGCCTCCAGAAATGAGGCGAAGCCTTCCAGCGGCATGCCCCGTTCCTTGATTCGCTCAACCAGATCCTCATACCGGTTGACGCGCTGCGAGCCCGAGACCAGTTCCTGGCCGCGGAAGATCAGATCGAATTGGAGAGCGTACTCGGGGTTATCAGGATCGATCTTGCCGTAGAAGGCGGCCTTTTCTCTGGGAAAGTGGCTGACGAAGACAAAGTCGGTGTCATGCTGTTCGGAGGCCCACTCGCCCAGCCAGCGTTCGTCCTGAGGCGAGAAATCAGGCTCGTGGAAGCGGTTCTCTCCGTGGAGATCGAGGATGAGCTGCTGGGCCTCGCGAAACTTCAGTCGAGGCACGTTTCCGAAACGCGGCATCCGAATCCCCAGCTTCTCGAAATCCGCCGAATGCATGCCTGCCGCGGTTTGCACCATGTGTTCGATCAGGCCGAACAGCAAGTCCATCACCTCGTCGACGCCGGAAATGAAGCCTATCTCGACGTCGAGGCTGGTGTATTCGTTGAGGTGCCGGACAGTAAAGTGCTCCTCGGCGCGGAAGGCCGGCCCGATTTCATAGACGCGCTCGAAGACGCCCACCATGATCTGCTTGTACAGCTGCGGACTCTGAGCGAGAAAGGCCTGCTTGCCGAAGTAATCCAGCGCGAACACGTTGGCTCCGCCTTCTGTCGCAGTGCCCAGGAGCTTCGGCGTGTGAATCTCCGTGAAGTCACGCTGGTCCAGATACTCGCGAAAGCCGGCCAGCAGACCCGCGTACACGCGGAAGGTGGCCGCCTTCGTCGGATACCGCAGACCGACCGGGGCGTTGTTCAGGAAGACGTCAAGGGTGGGCTTGAGAACCTTCTTGTTCAGTTCGAAGGGCAGCACTTCGGTCACCGGTGTTATCACGTCGATCGTCGAGTCGCGAACCTCGACGCCCCCAGCGGCGCGTTCTTCCGCCGCAACCGTGCCCTGCACGCGAAGAACCGTTTCAGCCTGAAGTCCGTCGAGCTTCGCCAGCTGGTCCGCATCGAGCAGTACCTGAGCGGTGCCGCTGCGGTCTCGCAGAATGAGAAAATTCACTCCCCCGAACTTGCGAAGGGCATGCATCCACCCTGCTAGCGAGACGCGCCGCCCAACCTCACTCTCCAGCTGGGAAGCGAGGGTTCGCTCTTTCGCAGCGATCACCATCGTCAGTACGAGTTCTGCCAGCTCGACGGCGCGGTGGCCGCCGCCTCGGCCTCCCCGGCCGGCGTGCCGGCGGCGAGATCGTCCAGGTACTTGTCAGCGGTAAGCGCGGCGATCGAGCCGTCCGACCCGGCTGTGACGATCTGCTTGAGCGGGCTCTTGCGCACGTCGCCGGCCACGAAGAGGCCCGGGCAGCTTGTGGCCATGTTCGCATCGACCTCGATGTAGCCGTTGGCGTCGAGATCCACGCACTGATGGAAGATCGACGTGTTGGGCACGTTGCCGATGTAGACGAACAGGCCGCCGAGAGGAAGCTCTCTCGTATCGCCCGTCTTCACGTTTCGAAGAACGGCGCCGGTAATCTTCGGATCGCCTTCGATGCTCTCGACTACCGTGTCCAGGATGAATTCGATCTTCGGATTGGCCTTTGCTCGATCCACCAGGACCTTCTGGGC
>JBOGSL010000057.1:0-2926 GCA_050695395.1 Chloroflexota bacterium
CCATGACCCGGTCGCACAGCTCAAGAACCTGGGGAAGGTTGTGGCTGATGAGGATGATCGAGAGTCCCTGGGCGTTAATCCGCCGGATGACATCGACGACGGCTGCCGTCTCACGAACACCAAGGGCCGCGGTCGGCTCATCGAGGATGACAATGCTGCGGCCGAACGCCGGCGCGCGAGCCACCGCAACCGCCTGTCGCTGACCGCCTGAGAGCGTTTCAACATGCTGGCGAACCGACGGAATGCCGATGTTCAGGGTCTGGAGATGCTCACGGGCCCGGCGCCGCATTGAGCGCTTGTCGATAAACGGGACGATTTGGCCTAAGCGTCCGCCGAAGCGGAGTTCGCGACCGAGAAAAAGGTTCTCCGCGACGTCCATCCCGGGAATCACCGCCAATTCTTGATAAACGGTCTCGATCCCGTACTCCCGAGCCTCGATCGGGCTACGGAACATCGCTCTCTGGCCATCGACCCGAATCTCGCCTTCATCGGGCTGTACGGCTCCGGACAGGATCTTGACAAGCGTTGACTTACCGGCGCCGTTATCGCCCACAAGAGCCAGGATCTCTCCCTTGTAGAGCTCCACTGCGACGTCGCGGAGAGCCTGAACATGCCCGTAGGCCTTGGAGATTCCTGTTGCTACGAGCGGAGGGACTTCATCGGAGGACGGCATCTGAGAGATCTCTTGAGGGCTCAAGTTAGCACCAGCGCTCAGGGGGTGTTGCTTGTAGGTACATCATCCCGTTACACTAGCGCCTTCTGCTAAGTCATCGTCGTGAGGCCCCGGCTCGCGACACACAGGGAGACGAGGGTTCTATGGGACGACAAGCTGTAATAAGACGGGTCCGACCGGCCGTGATGGCGGCCGCATTGGTCGCCGTAGCGGGGAGCGCGAGCGTGCTCTGTGGCCCAGCCGCAGCATCCACGCGAGCGAGCGTGGCAGCGACCACATCCCCGTCTGTCATCGCAAAAGCGAAGGCGACGGTTCTCGCGAACGCAGGTTGGCCAAAGAAATGGGAAGGTCCCACGACGCCAACCAAGCCGCAGAAGGTCAAGAGCATCGTTGTGATCTCCTGCAGTCAGGCGACCTCGTGTGCGACAGAGGTTGCCGGGGTAGTATCGGGCGCCAAGGCGATCGGGTGGAAGACCACGGTCGTCGACGGCAAGGGAAGCCCGAGTGTTGAGTCAGCCGCGATCCGCAATGCCGTCGTCAGCGGAGCGAGCGGAATTGTCCTCGCGAGCATCGATGTGTCGACCGTGACCGACGCACTCAGGTTCGCCAAAGCTCATCACGTACCTGTGATCAACAACGGCGCGATCACCGCGCAGAAAGCGGGGATCAACCCCAACTTGGTGGCCGGCAGCAACCCCGATCCGAACGCTCTGCGCGGCGTCGTCAGCGCAGACTGGATGATCTGGAACAGCAAGGGCAAGGCGGGCATCGTCATTTTCCGCACTACCGACGCGGGTCTACAGACGCGCGATGCTGCCACGGTTGCGACGCTGAAGAAGTGCAGCGGATGCAAGATCCTCTTCCAGAGCGTGGTCGGCTTCAACATCACGACGACACCGATGATGACCCAAGAGGTCAACTCGATCCTGAGCAAATACGGGTCGGCGGTCAAGTACATCCGTGATCCCTACAGCGCCGCTGACGCGTTTGCAGTCCCGGCTCTCCAGACGGCCGGGCGCAGTGACGTGCAGGTCCTCTCCGACGCGCCCACGTCTCTGCAGATGCAGCAGTGCTATCAGGGCAAGAACATCGGCGCGGTATATGGCGACAACCTCAACTGGGTCGGCTGGGAGGGCGTCGACATGATGAACCGCGTGCTCCAGCATCCGGGCGTCACGCCCCCGGCGGAGCACACCGTCTACGCGATGTTCCTGTCTCCGGCCTCGGCATATGTCCAGCCAGGGACGCCGAAGTCGAAGGAATGCCCGGCAAGCGGGAACTTCAATGCTGGCAATCCCGTGAACTACCAGGCCAAGTACAGGGCTCTGTGGGGGATCAAGTAACCGTCGACGCCGATCTGTCCGCCCTCCGCCCGGCTCGATAGCCGGGCGGAGGGTGTGGGCGGCCAGCTTATGACCTCATCCCCGCACGCGGCAGCCCGGTTTCCGGGCGGTCCGCTCGTAGTGTCGACAGTCGGGATGGCCGTCGCCGACCTGCAGGCTGGAATGGCGGCCTACTCGGAGACGCTCGGTTGGAGCCCGTGGACGATTTACCGCCAGGAGCCGCCGGGACTGCAGAGCATGCGATATCACGGCGCGCCCGCCGAGTTCTCCTTCCTCGTGGCGGGGACCACGTCGCCGGGGGGAACCGCGTTCTGGTTGTGTCAGCCTCTCGAAGGACCAAGTCTCTACCGCGACCTCGTAGAGGAACAGATCCCCGGACCGCACTTCATGACCGTGTGGCGCCAGACAAAGGCGGAGAATGATGCGGTCCTGGAGTGGTTGACCGAGCGCGGCGCCTCAGAACTGATGTCGGCGCGCATGGACGACTCGATCGAATTCACGTTTCTTGACGCCCGCGCAATATGCGGAATGATCCTCGAGACGGGCTTCGGAAAAACCGTGAATCAGCAAATCTACTCGACCTATCCCTAGGGGAACGGTGCCTCAGCTCATAAGTCCGACCGTCCGCCGTCGTTCCGCCCACGCGTTCGCGCGCTATGGCTTGGTGGGCATCACCCTGCTTGTCATCGCGCTGTTTTCGGTGCTGACCTCCTCGACCTATTTCACGACCCTCAACTTCGAGGTGATAGCGACCAACCAGGCGCCGACGCTGCTCCTCGCCCTCGCAATTCTCCTCCCGCTGATCGCCGGGGAATTCGATCTCGCGGTCGCGGCCAGCTTCGGGTTCTGCGAGCTCCTCTGCGCCGGTCTCATGGTCAACCAGAAGCTCTCGTGGCAGGAGGCTTTCCTC
>JBOGSL010000058.1:0-3943 GCA_050695395.1 Chloroflexota bacterium
CGATTGGCGCGAGCGCAGCGATCCGGAAGACGCCAAGAAAGCCGATAATCGCAAGACGAGCTTCCGGCGAGGCAACTTCCAGAAGGGAATTCTCCCCTGCTCCAGTCCCGCCTGCCGCGAGGGCGGCTACCAGGTAGATCGCCTGATAGCTGAGATGCTGTCTCGAGACGAACTCGAGTACGAGGGCATCATGCTCTGCGCAGGGCGCGAGGTGGCCGAAGACGGCCGTCGCGGGCCCCTACGGTGCCCGCACCGCATAGAATTGCGCGTAAGGCTAGAGCGGAAGCCGGCCGAAGAGCAGGAGGCCAAGCCGAAGAGGCGCCCTCACCGCCGCCGCCGATCGCACGCGGCGTAGACGCAGCCGGTGCAGTGCCGTGCTACAATCCCCCTCGTGGAAGGCGCGTTGCGCTCGCCTTTCGGAGGTTAGGAATGGGCCGAACGCGATACGGCGTGCGAGGCGAGATTAAGGGTACTGCGGAGTCGTTCTACCGCGCCCTGTCCACGGGGAACCTTAAATCGATCGAGGCACTCTGGGCCGCGGAGCCGTACGCGGCGGTCGCCGGACCCGCCGGCCAGTTGCACCAGGGCTGGGCGGGCGTCTGCGAGTACTGGAAAGAGCGAGTCGCACGCAATGCGGATGACCACGTAGCCGCCCGCATCAGTGGCATGGTGACGCACGCTGTTGGGGACGTGGGATGGTTCTCGGGTACCGAGCATCTCAACATTCGGCGAGACGGGCACGAGAGCGACGAGAACCTGCGGGTCACCTGTGTCCTCGAGAGAAGAGGCACCAACTGGCAGATAGTGTCGTACCACGCATCCTTGCCTGTTGAGTTGCCCGCGGCTTCTTGACCGTCGCTTCACGCCATTGATACACTTCTGTTAGCGGCCTTCGCGGCCGCTTATTCTGTGGTGCGCGATATGCGCGGTCACCTCCAAGGATTTCTGGATGTCTTTCGCAGTAATACAGACCGGTGGGAAGCAGCACCGGGTCGAACCGGGGCAGATTATCGAGATCGAGAAACTGCCGGCCGAGGCCGGTGAATCGGTCGAGTTGACCGACGTGCTGCTCCTCGCCGACGAAAATGGCATCCAGCACGGCCGACCTCTGGTGGATGGTGCCAAGGTCGTTGGCCGCGTGTTGTCTCAGAAGCGCGGGCCGAAGATCATCGTTTTCAAGTACAAGCCGAAGACCAGATATCGCAAGAAGACCGGCCACCGTCAGTCAATGACCGAGGTGGAAATCGAGCAGATCATAGCCCCGCGCGCTTGAGATTCTGACGGGCCGCTAGGTGGAGTAGAGATATGGCACACAAAAAGGGTGCTGGCAGTACCCGAAATGGCCGGGAGAGCGAGGCCAAACGCCTCGGTGTGAAGGTGGGCGACGGGGCGATCATTCGCGCCGGCGGCATCATTGTTCGGCAGCGCGGAACGCAAAAGGTTGTTGGCCACAACGTCGGCCTGGGCAAAGACCACACGATCTATGCCCTGGTTGACGGCAAGGTGAAATTCGATCAGCACCTCGGGAGAACCAGGGTCAACGTCACACCGGCTTCGTAGCCGCTGTTTGCGGGGATGTAGCTCAGCTGGGAGAGCGCCGCGTTCGCATCGCGGAAGTCAGGGGTTCGAGTCCCCTCATCTCCACCACATCCTCGTATCCGAACTTCGGCGAAGAGAAGAGCAACTCGAAGGGCTCTTTGTGGGCCCGCTTCGACCGCGTGACCGATCCGCTCTCGGGTTCAAGGGGTCTTTGAAGAGTTTCTTCGGCCAAAAGGCGTGGGCCGAGGCGCTCTTCTGGGTCTAGCTCGATCCCTTCGGCTCCCTGCGCGGGGGAACGATGCCCGGTTAGCGAGCCAGTCGGCGATCTCGGCCGCTGGGCGTGGAATCGATGCCGAATGGCCTGAAGCTCTCGAAACTGGGCTCTATCTGGGGGTCTGGCAATCGAAACGCGCGGAGGCGCGCCGGGTCGCCGACCTGATGCGGCCGCCAACCCGCGTTGATCTCGAAATAGCGAACCGCTGTGGCCCACCGACGGCCATTGGCAGTCGTCGAGGACGACGAGACTACCGGGACGCACGAGCTCTCGGAGGAAGTAGAGATCGACGAAGACATTGTGAAAGATGTGACTGCCGTTCACGAGCGCGGCATCGGCAACGAACCGTTCGACCACAAGGCGTGGTAATGCCAGCTGTGACCGTTCGGCCAGTAGGGTGCAGATGTTGTTGAGACCCGCAAAAACGATCGCCTCCCATCCCGCGTCGTCGAACGAGTGCTGGTAGGCGTCGATGATCAGATGCTTAGCGTTTCGGGATCCCTGGCAGACAGGAGCTTCTCCGATCGCCAGCGCCGAATGGCCATAACCGAGCCCGATCTCGACCACCACCCCAGCACTTTCAGCTACAAGAAGATCGCGAAGCGCATCGCAATCTTCATCCGGCAGGGACACTCGCGAGAAGTCGCCGGCGACCCGCGTGCGCTCCGGCCCGTTCTCGGCCAACTTCTTTCGTATCCGACGGACGGTCGTCAAAAGTTCCGGGTCGTCCGGCATCGTCAGAGCGTTCTGGCAGGAGAGCAAGTCGACAGCATGAGGACGAAGGGCCCCCTGTCATTGGAGTTCCGCCGCCGTGGTTGCTTCGGTTGCCCGGTCATCTGGGCCCGGCTCCTCGACATTCAAGCCGATAAGTCTGTCTCGAAAAGGACATCCGCGCCTATCCGGCAAATTGTGGGGCCGTCTACCCCCAGGCCCGAATCACTGACCTGGCGGGCTCCCGAGGCTGAGATAGTTGCGACTTAATCTGCACTCAATCATAGGGGAGCACGAGAGGCCCGCGTCGCTGGGATCGCCGGTGGGGCGATGCACAGCAAAGCGACCCATCGATCTGAAAGGCCCCCCACCCACCATGACTGCCGCTCGATGGCCTGCCTCGACGAGGTGGTCGATCAGTCCGGCCAGGTCGTATTTGGGTCGCGGCGTCGTGGGCGGAGTGATGATGCGGTCGTCGCCCACGTTGCGGGCATCACTCACGTGCCTGCCTCGAGGATGTTGAGGTCGCGCTCGGCGTAAAGCCGGTGCTCCCATTCCTCTCCGAGGATACAGAGAAGGCATTCTCTCACCGGATAGCTTCGCGGCAGCGGCCACCCCGGCCCCTCGACCGCTTCGGTGTGACCGGCGAGCGACTCGTCCGTCAAGCCGTCGAGGACCTCGCGTACCGTGGACATCCGGTCACGTCGCAGCTCGAGCACTTCGTCGAGTGAGGGTCGAGCCGCACGATCCCGCGGAACGCCAGGTGTGTCCGGCATCTCGTCCCAGGGGAGGGCGAGGTCAGCCCACGGCGTCGGATCGCCCAGGATCGCCCGCCTGATCCAGCAGTCGGTGGCGAACACTAAGTGTCGCAGCGTCTCGATGAACGACCATTCTCCATTGACCGACTGATGGAGCAGCACCGGATCGAGCCGCCGGGCGCGAGCGACCGTCTCGTTCCAGAGCCGCTCGAGGACATCCCAGCGCTCGCGGAAGCCGGCCGGGTCCGTCGCGCGCATCTTCGCCCTATCTCGATGTCGCCGGTCCAGCTCTGCCTCGACCAGAGGCGCAACGTCGACGCCATTGATCGACACCTGAATGATCTCGCCGCGTATGTCGACGTCTGTCATCTCGACCCCCGTCACCAGCACACGGCTCATCTCTACACCGCGGAAACGAGTCTCGGACAGGTCACTGGCCCGGAACTCAGACGCGCTGAGATCGACGTCGTCGAATTTGGAGCCTCGGAGATCCTGATGGCTGAAGTCGGCCACGGCTTGATTGTAAGACGTGAGCCAGATCTCGCTGTGAACCGGCACCAGCTCCACGACCCAAATTATGGCCGGACGATGGTACAATCGTGAGAACGTGGGGCTGTGGCGCAGTTGGGAGCGCGTCTCAATGGCATTGAGAAGGTCAGGG
>JBOGSL010000059.1:0-1966 GCA_050695395.1 Chloroflexota bacterium
GCACCGAGCTGGTCGTCTACCGCGGTGAGACACGATCACGCGCCGAGACCGACCTGCCGACCAGCGAGGGCGAATACCCGTTCCCGATCAAGTTTGCCTATCAGATCGTGGGTGAGGTTGAGGAAGCCGGAGCCGACTCAGGCTTCGCCGTCGGCCAGACGGTATTTGCGTATTACCCGCACCAGAGCAGGTTCACGATCGGCGCCGGCGCGGTTGGCGGTGGCGGCTTTGCCCCATACGGCCGCCAACTCCTGTTTGCCGTCCCGGACGAGCTCAGCACCGAGCGCGCCGTGTTCGCCAATCTGTACGGCGTCGCGCTCACGTCGCTGCTCGACGTGCCGGTCAGGTTCGGTGACTGCGTGGCGGTCTCGGGGCTCGGGATCATCGGCGGCTTCGCCGCGCACCTGGCACGGGCCACAGCCGGACGCCTGATCTTGATAGATCCGCTCGCAAGCCGTCGTAAGCAGGCTGCCTGGATCGGCGCCGATGCGGTCGTCGACCCCGCTGACGCCGCCGAGGTGATCCGAGAGCTGACCGATGGGCGCGGCGTTGACATCTTCATCGAAGCGAGCGGCTCACCGCGCGCCCTGCAGACCGCGCTCGAATGCACCGGCAAGGAAGGGACGGTCGCCGTCCTCGCCTATTACGGCGCCAAGCCGATCCCATTGGTCCTTTCCCCGGAGTTCCACGTCCAGCGGCTGCGGGTGGTCAGTGTCCAGAACGCGATGGTAGGTTCAGGTCTGCAGCCCCGCTGGGACACCACCAGGCGCATGGGCGTTGTGATGGAGCGGCTCACCAAGATCGACACCGATCGACTGATAACCCACCGCTTCGGGATTGAGCAGGCCCCGGAGGCCTATCAGTTGCTGGACCAGCATCCAGACCAGGCGCTGGGGGTGCTCCTTGACTATCAATAGCTCACATACAGGAGGGGGGCGATGAGCGCACAACCACGGTTCTCCATCTGTCAATTCACCACGCCCGACACAACCTTTGAAGAGGACATCGAACTGCTCACAGGGCTTGGGGTCGACGGCATCAGCATCTGCGAATTCAAGCTCCGTGCCGGCGAGGAGGAGCAGCAGCTCAAGCTCTTCCAGGAAAGTGGACTGCAGGCTGCGGTCTGCATGCCTTCCAACATCTCCCCGTTGCCGACCGGGGCAGTTTTCCCGGGCCCTCAAGACCTTGACGAGCGAATCGCACTGATGTGTCAGAGCGTGAGGCGGCTGGCGCCGTTCAAGCCGGAGTCGATGGTCGTCATCACCGGCGGGATCAAGGACCGGGATCCGCGCGAGGCGCGGGCCGCGATCGTCGAGGGCATCAAGCAGGTCGCCGCCGTCGCCGCTCAGGAGGGCGTGCGACTGGGGCTTGAGCCGCAGCGGGTCGATGTGCTTCCCGGGCGCTCGCTGGTCAGCACGATCCCGGATTGTCTCGAGCTCCTCGACGAGATCGGCTCGGACAACGTCGGCATCATCTACGACGTCTACCACCTCTTCGACACCCTTGACATCGCCGCCCTGACTCGCGAACACGCAAAGGAGTTCGCGGGTGTTCAGGTCTGCGACACGCTCGCTGAGCCCCGCGGTTGGATGGACCGTGTCCTCCCGGGAGACGGGATCATTGACATCCCGCCGCTGCTCGCCTTGCTCGATGACGGTGGCTTCGACGGCTGGTATGACCTTGAGATCTTCTCCGACGACGGTCGCTACGGCACTGATCTGCGGGATTCTCTTTGGAAGCTTCCGCCTGCTGAGCTACTGACGGCCGGCCGCGACAGTTTCGTCCGTGTCTGGAACGCCCGGCAGAACATCGCCTCCGGCGCATGATCGAGATGAATCAGCCGCACCCGGAACCGCGCCGTAAACATCTACGACTGGAGCGTGAAATGGGCCTAGTTACCTTTGAAGACAACCTAGACAACGAGGTCACCGAGCAGTACTCGAGCGCGACCGGCCCGGTGCTACGA